>DAIEQT010000460.1 GCA_027347545.1 Ignavibacteria bacterium
CCGGAGAAGACGCTCTGATGCTAATGCAATTGCTTGAAGCAATTTATAAATCTGCTGAACTAAAAAAAGAAGTTATGCTCTGATGAAAACCAAAATTCTACTGGTAGATGATGAAAAAGATATAGTTGAGTTCCTTCAATACAATCTATCCAACGAAGGCTTTAAGGTAATTACGGCTTACAACGGACAAGAAGCGTTAGATAAACTTTCTCAGAAACCGGATTTGATTATTCTTGATGTAATGATGCCCAAGATGGATGGCTATGAAGCATGCGGTCGCATTAGAGCGATTGATGAATTCAAAAATACGCCTGTTATTTTTCTTACTGCAAAATCATCAGAGCTTGATGAAGTACATGGCTTAAACATCGGTGCAGATGATTTCATTCAGAAGCCGATTTCTCCAAAGAAATTGATAGCCCGTGTAAAATCAAACCTCAGAAAAATTGAATCAGCCCAAGACGAAAATATCGGGAAAAATGAAATTGTAGTCGGTCACTTGGTTATCAACCGCGAGAAATATGAAGTTACGATAAAAGGGAAGCTGGTCTTTTTCCCGAAAAAGGAATTTGAGATTTTATTTTACCTGGCTTCGAATCCCGGCAAGGTATTCGATAGAGAAAAAATTCTTAGTGATGTTTGGGGTGATGATGTTTACGTTGTAGCCCGCACAATTGATGTTCACGTTAGAAAAATCCGGGAGAAGTTAGATAAGTACGCTGATATGATTGAAACAATTAAAGGTGTTGGTTACCGCTTCAAAAATTTGGAGTAACTTGAAAAAAGGTTTATCAATACGGAATATCTCAGTTCTTATCTCTTTGTTCTTCATCCTACTCCTTTTTTTAATATTTGCAATTTTTTCGCCCTCAACTTTAGAAGTTTCTCTTCTCGTTGCGCTATTCCTACTTATAATTATCTCAACACTTCTTCTTTTAAGATATGAGCGAAAGATAGAACACAACGAAATAAAAGAAGTCATTAAGAGAATTAGAGGAAACCAATACAATTCCTCGGGTGAAATTTCGCTCAGCAAGAATTTAAGAGAGCTAGAAGATGAAATAAAAGCAATGTTCAACCGAACACAAAGCGATATTCAAAATCTTAAGAAGTTGGAACAGATAAGAACTGAGTTTCTCGGTAACGTTTCCCATGAACTACGAACTCCAATTTTTTCTATTCAAGGTTATATAGAAACACTTCTTGATGGCGCATTAGAAGACCCAAGAGTAAACCGTGCATTCCTTCAAAAGGCGAATAACCACACGCTTAATCTGAACAATTTGCTGAATGATTTGATTGACATTTCGATGATTGAGTCCGGACAAATGAAAATGAGTTTCCGCTACTTCAATATTCATGAATTGTTAAAAATGTTGGAAACCGAATTTAAATTGGAGACCGAAAAGAAAAATTTAGTCCTCAGTGTTCATTCTCCCAATCCTAAGCTTGATCTTTATGGGGATAAGCAGAGGTTAAAACAAGTTCTCTCAAACCTTGTTACAAATGCTATTAAGTACACGGAAACTGGTTCCATAGAGATTGGGGTAATTGAAGAAGGTAGCTGTGGCTTAGTCTATGTAAAAGATACCGGACTTGGTATTCCAGAAGCTGATATATCCCGCATTTTTGAGCGTTTTTACCGTATAGATCGAGATCGTTCCCGCGAGATGGGTGGAACAGGACTTGGTTTAGCCATAGTAAAGCACATTATTGAGGCACACGATTCAAAAATTGAGGTTTCCAGCAAATTAGGATTAGGCAGCAAGTTCGTTTTTAAGCTAAAAAAGTAGAAAACGCTTATTTCACAGAATAAATTTTAATCCATCCTTTTTATTGACTACATAGGCTCATTTCCATATATTTACGCCTCAAAATTTGATACATCGGAGGAATGATGTTTGCTGTTGTTGATATAGCAGGACAACAATTTAAGGTAACAGAGAATACAAAGTACTACGTACCTCATCTTAAAGCTGAGCCGAATTCTGAAATCGTATTTGATAACGTACTTCTCTTTGGTGATGATAAGGCTACAAAAGTTGGTTCGCCAACTGTTAAAGGTGTGAAAGTTCATGCAAAGATTCTTGAACACACAAAAGACGATAAAGTTATTGTCTTCAAAAAGAAAATCCGTATCTCTTACAAGAGATTAAGAGGGCATAGACAACAATTAACAAGAATTGAAGTTACTAAGATTGCTTAGTAGCTGGAGGTAATTTTAATGGCACATAAAAAAGGTCAAGGTTCATCCCGTAACGGTCGCGATAGTAATCCGCAATTTCTTGGTGTTAAAGCTTTTGGCGGAGAAAAAGTTTCTGCCGGTTCTATCCTAGTTAGACAGAAAGGAACAAATTTTCATCCGGGTAAAAATGTAAAGTTAGCCGGTGATCATTCTCTCTTCTGTACAATTGATGGATATGTAAAGTTTGAAAAAGGCAAAAACGACCGCAAGTTTGTTAGTGTTACAGAGTCACGCGCTTAAAACCACATTAAGTATAGTTGAAATAAAAATCCCGGTACGCGCCGGGATTTTTTGTTTTAAAGGTTTTCTAACTGGTATGTCCAAATTCCAACCGAATATTTACAGCACATATGTGCCTACGGCACCGGCTTGCAAATAGGAAGAATAAATTGTCGTTCCAATTTTAATTCTGAATGTTTGTACAGATTGCGAATCATTGAGTACTAAAACAGCAACTCTTCCTTCCGGAGTTTTGAAAGCTACATTCGGTAAATTGTTAAGATATGTTGACCCGATTCTTACGGAGCCGGGACGGACAAACTTTGATGCGTGAGCAATTATATAATAAGCCGGATTTCTGGTAACTGCATTTGCATTAAGTGTTACTGCGCCTAAGCATTGTGTACAACCGCCTTGTGTATGTGGTTCTAAATTTGGATCAGATGCTAAATTCCACTCAATAATATTTTTGCACCAATTGAGAGTTCCACCGATAAACAACGTTTTGATATGCCAGCCCAGATCCGCGGAAAAATTACCCGGCGCGCCAATCCATTGTTCTGTAAAGTATAACGCTTTATCTGGATGAGCCTCGTGTACTTTAGACAAATCTGAAATTGAGCCGCCGTATAAATGGAAGGCGGAGCCATCAACATATTTTTTTGCTTCGGGATCGTTAAGAACCGTAATTGGATAATCGGTTCTATCAGCATTATGATCATAGATTATAATTTTAGTATCAATATTGTTAGAGTTAAAAGCTGGTCCTAAATGTTTTTTTATGAATGTAGCTTGGTCGGCTGCGTACATAATCATACTTGGATTATTCCCGCCATATAATGGCTCATTCTGAATTGTAATCGCATCAATTCTAACTCCTTCAGCTTTCATTTGTTGAATGTACTTCACAAAATATTTTGCGTAAGCAGAATAGTACTGTGGCTTTAAGCTTCCACCGATTGATGAATTGTTTGTCTTCATCCAGGTTGGCGCCGACCAAGGTGAGCCCAGAATTTTTATGTTTGGATTGATTGCCAATATTTCTTTCAGAACTGGAATTAAATCTTTTCTTTCCGGCTCTATGCTGAAATTTGTCATTGAAGTATCAGTTTGTCCCGCAGGCAAATCATTGTAAGAGAAAACCCGGTCACTCAAATCCGAAGCGCCGATGCTGATTCTTAAATAACTCATTCCGATGTTAGTTCCGTCAGTTGCAAATAATTCTTTAAGCAAAGCAGCTCTGTTGTTCGCGCTCATTTTGTTTAACAAAATAGCGCTACCACCGGTAAGAGCGCAGCCAAATCCGTCAATAGATTGATACTTCTCAGCTTCATTAATCTCAATGGTTTGAGTATTGGCATCTGTGGTAATATTTTGAGGGAAAGTTTGTTTTTTGAACAATGCAGATTTATCCGCATTGGTAAGCCAAAATTCTGGAGTTGTTGCAGAATTGTTATTCTTACTTTCCGGTTCGGTTGTACATGATAAGATAAAAATCAAAATAGTAGTGAGTGTTGCAAATTTCTTAATAGTGAATCGCATCGGGAGTCCTTAGTTTCGTTTATAATAAATGACAATACACTGTACCAAAAATATGTTGGAGAGGTTGATAAACCAATTAAGAATCAAGTTTAATTTATTGACTTTGAGTGTGCGCTATAAAAAAACCCCGCTAGAAGCGAGGTTTCATAAAGCAGAATTCATTCCAAGTTTTAAAAGCCGAGTCTCGTCATTGCTTCAACTAATTCTTTTACTGAAGCAACTGACTTATCAAGCGCTGTTTGTTCTTCAGCATCAAGAGAAAACTCTATAACTGTTTCTACACCGTTTGCACCAAGAACTGTTGGGACGCCAACATAATATCCGTTAACGCCAAACTCACCTTGCAAGTAAGCGCAAGTAGGGAGGACTCTCTTTTCATCAAAAATAATTGCTTCTGCCATTGCAATTGCAGAAGATGCCGGTGAATAAAAAGCTGAACCGGTCTTGAGCAATTCAACAACTTCGCCGCCGGCCATTTTGGTACGCTTAACCATTGTAGCCATAACTTCTTTTGCTTTAACAGCATCTTTGTATTTGCGCTCAAGCAATTCCATTACCGGAATGCCATTTACATTCGCATAGCGAACGATTGGCACCATTGTGTCGCCATGTCCGCCTAGAACCATTGCGTTTACATCTTTAACAGAAACGCCAAGCTCCCATGCAATAAATGTAGAGAAGCGGGATGAATCGAGAACGCCGGCTTGACCAATAACGCGGTTATGAGGAAATCCGGTAATTTTCTGGAAGAGTGTAACCATTGCGTCGAGCGGGTTTGAAATTACAATAACTGTAGAGTTTGGAGCGAACTGTTTAACATTTTCCGCAACGGACTTCATGATTTTTGCATTAACTGTTAGAAGAGCATCGCGGCTCATACCGGGTTTGCGGGGTAAGCCGGCTGTAATGATTACTAAATCCGAACCTTCCAGATCTTTGTAATCATTCGTTCCTTTGACGTTTACATCAAAACCATCCACGCGTGATGCTTCAACAATATCAAGTGATTTGCCTTGTGGTAAACCCTCAACGATATCAAATAGAACTACATCACCAAGCTGACGAAGTGCAATTAGTTGAGCTAGAACGCCACCAATCTGGCCGCCGCCTATAAGGGCAATTTTTTTTCTTGCCATAATTTTCTCCGAAATGTTTAATTAATGTTTCCGGTGAAAAATAGGAAGTTTGTAAACTAATTCATAAAAGAAATTTTGAAAATTTTAGTGAAGTGATAGCTCTAAAATCACTTCTGTGCCGGTAGGAGTAAAGTTGTAGCGAAGATCATTCAAAAAGTTTTTCATAATGTGGATACCGCGTCCGCTGTCTTTCAAAATGTTTTCCGGTTTAGTTGGGTCGGGGACACTATTCAGATCGAAACCTTTGCCTTCATCTTTTAGAATGATGGTAAGTTTTGTCTCATCAATTTTTACTGTAATTGAAACTATTTTGGATTTATCAAAGCGGTTACCATGCTTCATGCAATTAGATATGGCTTCTGAAAAGGAGAGCGCGAGATTATTAATTTTTGTGTCATCAAGATTAACTTCCTTTGCTATTTGAACAATGTATTCTTCGAGCTCCGGCAGAATTTCCGGGTCACTTTGGACAACTCTATTGTAAGTTTTTTCAGCCAAACTATCTTTTCTCATTTTCAACTTCAGTTAAAATAAAACTACACTTATTTATGTGCAAATAATGGATGAAATAATTTAGAGATGATAAGTCATTCTAATACTCAAATTTGCCATTTCGCGGCTTGAATTGTCTTCGGCTCTAATAAATTCGAACCAGCCCAAAAATTTGAGAGAAATTTTTTCCGCAATTAGGTATGTCAGTTCAACCATTGGACCGAAGCTCTGATATTCTGACGCTTTGGTTTTAACAATACCATTTTTAAAATTGAATGTTGATAGAGAAAAATAGCGCGCGCCTACGCCAAAAATAAACCCATAATAATCATATGTGAGCTTAGGTTCTGCAAAAATTTCTTGAAGATAACGCTGTGGCTTACCGGAAAAATTTGACCACTTGAAATCGCCTTGCTCACTCAGCTTCAAATATCCGGTTACAAGAAAATTTGTTGAGCGGGTTATTTTATAAAGGGAAGAATCGCGAAAGGCGAATTGTCGGAATGAGTAACTTCGAAAATTTGGATTAAGTTCTTCGTAATCAAAAACAGTATAGTTGGCGGAAACCTCAGCTGAATTCATTGAGAGCAACTTACCGGTCTTAAATGTTCCTCCTGAAGCAAGCTTCAGAGTGCGTTTAATATTATTGTTCGAACTGCGCTCTGCCGAAATGTAAACCGTTTTGTTTAAGCTTCCTTCCAGATTAATAAAAGTTGTAAACGAAGAATTAAATGCATGCTCATACATAACGCTTCCAATCGAAAGTAGCTCATCGCGGTCATCAAAATTATCTTTGCCGGGTGTATCGTATTTAAGTTTTCTATGAAATAGGTTCATCAGAATTTTATCCGAAGCGCTTATACTCCAAATCCCGCTTAAAGAGAGATTAGCAAGTTGGGAAGAATTATTTTTTTGTTCTTCCAGTCTTCCGCGTTCCTCAAAAATTGAAGAGCTAAGTCCACCGTACCTTACAGGCTGATGTTTTTCATTTCTTTCAGAAAATAAGAATCGTAGTGATAAAGCCAGTTCTGTAGTTGTGTATTCGGCTAACGAGGCAAACTCTAATTTGAATTCTTCAATTTTAGTATCGTAGTTAGTGTTAGCAATGCTTTGATTGGAAATAAAACGGGTCTCGCGGTCTATTCCACGCCACGCAACTCTACCTTGTAAATCGAATGAGAAGGGAGTGCCAATAGGAAGAAAGCGGATTTTATCTTGTACAAAATAACTTGATTCTGTTCGGCTCTGTATGTTATTAGTAATATCAAATTCATTAGCGGTTGCTATATCAGCTAAGAAGTAAAAGTCTCTTCGCTGCTGAGAATAATATGCGGAGATAGTATTGGAAAAATCTGTTTCAAAATTATTTTTTAGATCGAAGCTGAGAACGCGCAGAGAATTTCTTCTGGGACTAATATCCTCATTGTGAAATTTGAACATTGAATTCACTTCGAAATCCCCTTGTTCGTAACGGTCAACATTGGCTTCGGTACCATAAACTAATCCAATATCGCTGACACCAATTTGATTGTTCTGCTCAAATCCGGCAAAAGGTGTAATCTGAATTTTTTCAGCTGGAATATATTTCAGAAAGAGCGAAGAGGTTAGCAAGGACGCCTTGCTTAAGCCGATATTTCTATCATCCGAGTAGATATTATTGTTAAAGTGAAGCCCAAGTTTTAACTGATCATCAAATGTATATTGTCCCATAGCCCAGAGATATTGCTCGTCCTTGATATTCCGGGTGTTGGTCTTAATAACAGTCGAGATGAAGTTCTCTTTTACTCCAAAAAAGAGATTGCTTCCGGTAAAAAAGTATTTCATCAGAGTATTATAGTTATGAGTGTTTAACTGCTTTTCGTATGAATTAGTAATCAATTTTTCCGAATAACTTTGCGAAGAAAATAGTAAGCTGTCCTTGCTGACTTGCGCTTGGATTGTAATAAAAGAGAAAAAAATGAAAGCGAAAACTGTTTTCTTATTCATGTATTCTTTTCATAGTGAGCAAATTCCCTACAATAAAATTTCCGTCTGACCGCGAGTAGGAATAATTACATTTTTGAATCCGGTAGATTCTAAATTCTCTTTATAAGCTTGCTGTTGTTCAAGTTCTCCGTGCACAAGAAATATTTTCTTCAGCTGAGATTTATCGAAATGGCTAGTGTAGCCGAGAAGTTCGTCGGAATCAGCATGAGCGCTGAAAGAATTGAGAGTGATTACTTCGGCTTTTACATCGTAAGCATCTCCAAAGATTTGAACATACTTTTCGCCATCAATTAGTTTTCTTCCTAAAGTGTGTTCTGCTGCGTAGCCAACCATCAAAATAATATTCTTTGGATTGCTGATGTTGTTAGCCAGATGATGAAGGATTCTTCCGTTTTCCGCCATTCCACTGCTAGATATGATTATGCATGGTCCATCAACAGAATTTAGATTTTTAGAATCCTCAACATCCTTGATATAAGTAAGTCTGTTGAAGCCAAGTGGGTCTTCGTTCTTTCTAATAAACTGCAAAGTATCGGTATCAAAGCATTCCGGGTGAAGCCGAAAAACTTCAGTTGCGTTTACTGCAAGCGGACTATCAACATAGACCGGCATCCTTTCTGTTTTATTGCTTTCAAAAATTCTATGTAGTGCGTAAACCAACTCTTGTGTTCTGCCTACGCTAAATGCTGGAATAATAACCTTGGATTTTTTCGAATGCGCTTTCTTCAAAACATTTGTCAGTTGCTCTTCAGAATCTGTTGGATTATCGTGATCTTTCCCGCCGTAAGTACTCTCACAAATCCAATAATCAACGTTGGGAATTTGTTCCGGGTCTTTCAGAATAGGCAAATGTGGTCTGCCTAAATCACCTGAGAATCCAAGAGTGATTTGTTTCCCGCTTTCCATTATTTTCAAATAAATGATTGCAGAACCAAGAATATGTCCGGCATCGTAAAAAGTAAGAGAAATTTCCGGAGTAATCTTAAACTCTTTGCGGTAATTTATTCCAACAAATTTTTCCAATGTTTCGAGCGCATCGTCCTGAACATAAAGCGGTTCAAAGAGTTTTTTGCCGTCCCGTTTTCTTTTCTTGTTTACATACTCAACATCTTTTTCTTGAATGTGGGCGCTGTCTTGAAGCATTATAGTACAAAGGTCGCGGGTGGCAAAAGTTGAATAGATTTTGCCATCGAATCCATTCTTAACAAGTGTGGGTAAATTTCCGGCATGATCAATATGTGCATGAGAGAGAATAACAAAATCAATTTCGCTTGGGTTAAATTGATCGAAGTTTCGGTTGATTTCAAAAGCGTCTTTACGTCTACCTTGAAATAGCCCGCAGTCTAAAAGGAATGTAGAGTTTTCAGTTTGTATGAGATGCATTGAGCCGGTTACAGTTTGAGCAGCTCCGATAAATTTAATTTTCATAGATCACGTTATTTGTTTTTCAAAAGGTATCTAAAGTAGGTTTGATATTCAAAATGTGGAATCAAAGGCTAATAATTTTATAGTTTTTATAGCCGAAATAAATTTCTTTAACGGCTGTCTTAATTACTGTAGCAACCGGAACAGCTAACAACATACCAAGTACGCCAAGTGTTTCACTTCCAATTAAGATTAATACGATAATAATCAGCGGGTGCATATCTGTGCTTTTTGAAATGATGTTGGGTTGAATAAAGCCGTTATCAAAAGTATATATGATTGTGAACATTAGTAGCACACTTGGAAGCATTGAAAGATCGCCGAACTGTATTATCGTAATAATTACAGCCGGCAGCCCGCCAATGACCGGTCCGAAATATGGAATTAAATGCCCCGCACCGGCAATGAATCCAATTGAAATTGCGTTATTAATGCCAAGAAGCGCAAGACCCGAACCGGAAAGAATCCCGACTATTGTCGCGTCAAGAATCCAGCCGCGAACATATCTGCTAAGCTGAAAACCAATTTTAGTCAGCACATTGTAAGAAACCTCAAAACTTTTGTTCGGCATAAAGTTGATAATGCCGTGCAGAAGTTTTTTGTTGTCTTTGAGGATGAAGAATGTCATAAACGGAATTATTACAATCACGGCAAGGAATGAAAAAACTCCTTGAACGATACTGCTAAGATTATTTATCCATCCTAAGATTGTGCTGTTGAAAAGGGAAGAAATCCTTTCGCTTAAATCAAAAGAAGATAAGAATGGAAATTTTGTTTTAAGAGTCTGCTCAAACTGAGTTAATGATTGATTAATAGTTTCATTGTTAAGCGAGTTTGCAATAGCTTCCAATTGGTTTACCAGCTTTGGTAATAGAATTGAAACTAAAGAAAAAAGAATCAAGCCGGTTAGAATAAAAATGGAAAGTACGGCAACTACGCGTGGAATTTTATGCTGTTCAAAAAAATCTATAACAGGATTGAAAATCATAGAAATCAAAATTGAGATTGCCAGCAGCGCCAGCACATCAATGTAGATATAAGCTAAAAATACACAAATGACTGTGGCAGCAGCTAAACCGGAAATGAACTTCAGATTTCTATTTTGGGACTCGTTCAAAGTGTTAACCAAATCGTGTGGTCAAAATATTCCTAAATCCCCAACCAAATTCAATCTTATATTTTAGTATGCTTAATTTGGAGAGCGGCATTTTCTTTATATTTGCGGTGCATTTATAACAATTATGGAATGAAAATGGCTGAAATTTTATTGCTTAAACAAATCAGAGAGAAAGCAGCTCAGAGAAAAAGAACATTGGTTCTACCGGAATCGCATGACGAGCGTGTTTTGAAAGCTGCCGAAATTTTGACGAAAGAAAAAGTTGCTTCGGTTATCACACTAGGAAATGAAGACAAGATTAGAAGCGATGCTTCAAAACTTGGTGTTGATCTTCAAGGCATTCGAATTATTGATCCGGACAAATCGGAAAAGCTGAGCGACTTTGCAAACATTTTTTACAATCAAAGAAAACACAAGGGCGTAACAATTGAACAAGCCCGCGAAACTATTCGCCGGGATATTTTCTTTGCGGGAATGATGGTACGAGAAGATTTAGCACACGCAAGTGTTTCCGGTTCTTTTGCTACAACTGCCGATGTAACCCGCGCTTCGATATTTTGTGTTGGACTTCAGCCCGGAATGTCAATTCTATCAAGTTTCTTTTTGATGGCTTACCCGGACAGAGCTTACAGTTTTGCTGATTGTGCTGTAAATCCAAACCCGGATGCAAGCCAGTTAGCTGATATTGCAATCTCGACGGCAGATAATCACAAAAAATTAACGGGCGAAGAAGCTTACGTTGCAATGCTTTCTTTTTCA
>DAIEQT010000491.1 GCA_027347545.1 Ignavibacteria bacterium
GTCGCGCAAATATCGCTCTACCAAATATTCTCTAACATAACCATAACCGCCATGAATTTGTATTTCTTCGAGCGCGCAATCTACAGCAACTTTTGATGCGTACAGTTTAGCCATTGCCGCTTCTTTTACATACTTTTTGCCGGCATCTTTCAAAGCTGCTGCTTGAAGTGTTAACAACTTTGCAGCCTCAACTTTTGTAGCCATATCAGCTAACTTAAATTGAATACCTTGATGATTTGAAATTTCAGTACCGAAAGCTTTACGGGTCTTCGCATAATTTCGTGCTGCATCCAAGGCACCTTCAGCAATTCCAACAGCTTGAGATGCAATTCCAATCCTCCCGCCGTTAAGTGTGTTCATAGCAAACGTAAATCCTTTGCCAATTTCCCAAACAATATTTTCTTCCGGAACAATGCAATTTTCAAAAGAAAGAGAGCAAGTATCGCTGCTTCGGATTCCAAGCTTATCTTCTTTTACTCCATGTGTAAATCCGGGCGTTCCTTTTTCAACCAGAAAAGTTGTTATACCATGATGAGCTTTTTCTTTGTCAGTCTGTGTCATCACTAAATGATAATCTGCATGAACACCATTGGTAATCCAATTCTTCATTCCGTTAATTGCCCAGCCCCCATCAACTTTATGAGCTTGCGTATGCTGCTTAGTTGCATCGCTTCCGGCTTCCGGTTCGGAAAGAGCAAACGCGCCAAGCTTTTCACCCTTAGCAAGTGGACGAAGATATTTATTCTTTACGTATTCGCTTCCCCACTTATCAAGTCCGTAACAAACGAGGGAATTGTTTACAGACATAATTACACCAAGACTCGCATCAACTTTGGAAATTTCTATCATTGCGAGGACGTAACTAATTGTATCTAAACCGGCTCCGTCATACTCCGGTGAAACCATCATACCCATAAAACCTAGCTCGCCAAGCTGCTTTACTATTTCGTAGGGAAACTCAGCATTTTTATCACGTTCGACAGCAGATTTCGCAATCTCGCTTGTGGCAAACTCGCGTGCTGTTTGTTGGATCATTAATTGATCCTCTGTGAATTGGAAGTTCATTATTACTCCATTATTTGATTTGGTTTGTGACCGCTTGTGCGAAAACTACTGAATGGTTCTCTTAAAAAAAAGAGATAAACGAGGAACAGAAGAAAAAAGGAAAGAGGAAAAGATCAAAAGTGAAAGGTGAAATGTGAAAACCTTGGGAACAAGATTTAAGTGTTATCCAGTATCAAGCATCTAGGATCAATCCTTGTAATAGGTTGCATCCGGTTCCAAAGGAATTAATATATTTGCGCCATGAATAAAGAGAAGAAAACCCAATTAAAAGGACTGACTCTTAGCGAATTAGAAGAATTCTTCATTTCGATAAAGCAGCCGAAATTCCGCGCTCAGCAAGTTTTTAACTGGATGTACAATCACGTCAGTTTCGATTTTTCTGAAATGCAAAATGTTTCCAAGGAACTCCGGAACATTTTAGCTGATTCTTGTTCCCTCCAGGCATTGAACTTAGTAGGCGTTCAAGATTCCGCATCCACTGGAACAAAAAAATATCTTTTTGAAACACACGACGGTCGAAAAATAGAATCTGTTTTAATTCCGGATGAAGAGCGAAATACGCTCTGCATTTCCACACAAGTTGGCTGCCCGCTTGATTGCAAATTTTGCGCAACCGGTTTGATGGGCTACAAACGCAATCTTTCTGTCGGCGAAGTTGTAGATCAATATTTGTTGGTTGCTAAAGATGTTGGCAAAAGTAAGATAACCAACATTGTTTACATGGGAATGGGAGAGCCGTTAATAAATTTTGATACGACTCTTAAATCAATAGAAGTTTTTACGCACGAACTTACCAAGGGATTGAGCCGCACGAGAATTACGGTTTCAACCGCTGGCATTCCTAACAAGATTAAAGAATTGATGGAAAGTAAGTTTAGAGTGAAGCTCGCTTTCTCGCTGCATTCACCATTTGAAGAAGTGCGCAGCCGCATCATGCCGATTAATCAAAAGTATTCTCTGCAAGAAAATCTTGCCGCACTAAAAATTTACGCACTTAAAACCAGAACACGCATCACTTTTGAATACACAATGCTGAAAGATTTGAACGACCGCGATGCAGACGTGAAAGAATTAAACAAGCTTTGTTCCAGACTTCCTTGTAAAATAAATATCATTCCATTTAACAGCATCAAGCATATGAGTCCGGGTGGAATTTCCGCCGAGCTTGAACCAACGCCTCATTACGCAATTCATCAGTTTGCGGAAAAGTTGCGCAATAACAATATCACCGTTATGATTCGCGAAACACAAGGCGATGATATTGCTGCGGCTTGCGGACAGCTTGCTATAAAATTTTGATTTACTTGAGCTCGTTGGTGTTTTTAATTTCTTCTATTTCTTCTAAAAACTTTTTCAGATCAGCTTGGGTATCAATATCCTCAAGAATAAAATCGTAACCGGTAAACCAATATTTTTTTCTAATCTCATCATCGCTTCGTATTAACTTCATTCTATAATTAGAAGGGCTTTCAAGAACTTTGGGAATGATTGTATTTTTGAAAAGCACCGGATGACCTTCTTTCATTTCATAAACCGGTTGAATCCAATCATGCTTATCTTCAACCTGAGCAACAAATTCTTCATAAAAGTTTTGCGGTATTCCCGGCTGATCTACAAAATGAAAAAGCACCCAATCGGAATTTTGCATCGAAGCAAGTCCAACTTGAACTGAAGAAAACATTCCGTCTTTATAATCGGGATTGAACACACACTTTACTCTAGACGCTAGTTCTTTGTTCTCAGAATGAAATGTTTTCCGTATTTCTTCCTCAACATCAAAGTTTCGAAACCCGGTAACAATTGTAATCTCTTGACATACCGAAAGAAGTTTTTCGGTAATTAGTGAAATAAAAGTTTTATCAACTAATTTGATAAGTGGCTTAAAGTCCCCCATTCTTCCAGAATATCCGGCAGAAATTAACAGTGCATTAATAATGGGTTTAGACATAGCTAGAGAAATTTATCCTTAATTTGTTCAGGGGTCAGTGCAATAACATTTGAGTTCCATTTTGCTAATGAAGAAATATCTTTTAATCCGTTGCCAGTAAAAAGCAGCAGCGCTGTTTCATTCAGCAATTTATCTTGTTTAGCCAGTTCTCTGTATGCCGCAAAAGCAGCGGCACTAGAAGGCTCCAATAACATTCCAAATTTTTTAGCAGATTCTTCCTGAGCGGCAATTATTTCTTTATCGCTTACAACAATTACTTTGCCGTGTGTTTGTTGAATCGCTTTGGCGCCCAAAAATAATGCGCGCGGTGCTCCAGAACAAATTGAATCTGCA
>DAIEQT010000494.1 GCA_027347545.1 Ignavibacteria bacterium
ACAAAATTTATTTTGAATTGTTGGAAACATTGCGCCGATTGTTGGTCTGCCGACCCCGGGAATTCTTCCCATAATTAAAGTTGAAGCCGCCATCATTGCGCCTGTGTTACCAGCGGAAACAAAAGCATCGGCTTTTCTCTCTCGAACCAGTTTTGCACCTACGACTAATGAAGAATCCGGTTTGGATTTAATTGCATCGGTTGGCTTATCATGCATATCAATTATTTGAGATGCGTGATAAATCATCTTTTCGTCAATCGTAACATTCTCTAGTATTGCAACTTCAAGGATTTTTGCCTTATCGCCTACTAAAATCAGTTCAAAGGAATTGTCCTCTTTCAGCGCAGCAATGGCTCCGAGAATCTCGTGCTTAGGGGCGAAATCGCCCCCCATAGCATCGATTGCAATTCTGCATTTTGAAGAATTTTCTGTCATCTAGAAAAGGTTATTGTTCTGGGACGAACATTGATCTGCCGGCATAATAACCGCAGTTTGGACAAGCTCTGTGCGCGAGTTTTATCTCACCACAATTAGAACAGCGACTAAGAGAAGGAGCAGTAGCTTTGTAGTGAGTTCTACGCTTATCTCTTCTACTCTTAGACATCTTACGTTTCGGATTTGGCATCGTACTACCTATATTTTTTAGTTGTTAAATTTATCTTTTAAGCCCTTTAAGGGAGCCCAAATATCGTTTTCTATTGTTAAATCGCAATTACAATTCTTTTCGTTTAGGTTAGTTCCGCACTTGGGACATAAACCTTTACACTCATCTTCACAAAGTTTTTTCATCGGAAGAGCTAACTCAGCGTATTCAAATACATCTGTCGTCAGATCAATCTTGTCTTGTTCCGGAGAAAGCATCTTAAAGTTGAAGTCATCCGACTCTTGCTTTTCTTTTGTGAATATAAAACTAAGCAAAAAGTCGTTCTTAACCTCTTTAATTGTCTCCCTAGCACAACGGTCGCAATCATACTTGGTATGGGCTGTAACGGTGCAATTCAAAACAATCTGATGCGGACTTTTATCCATCTTGCAATCAACTTCAACATCACCAAAGAACGATTCTTCCAGTCCCAATTTCTTTGCAGGCTCAGAAAGTTTGAATTCGTGGAGACCGTCTGAAAAATTAGTATATTTAATAATCATAAGAAGAATTTGAAAAATTGGGTCAAAATATATACACCCAATCCTTTATATCAAGAATTTGCGTTTTTGAATTAATTTTGAACTTTGAAGAGGATTTGCCCAAAATGCCAATTACTGCTTCCCTTTCAGCAGCAATTTTGCCGATGACACTGTACGTTTTTCTTATTTGGCGGATGGATAAATATGAGCCTGAACCTATAAAGTTTGTTTTACTACATTTCTTGTGGGGAGCCATTGGGGCAATTATACTAAGCGTAGCCGGAAGCGCTCTGCTGGGAATTGCAACCGGAATTAGCGGCCATACCGAAACTGAGAACACAATTCAAACAATCTTTTTTGCCCCATTTGCAGAGGAAGTTGCTAAGGGTTTGCTACTTTTGTGGACAGTGAACTCGAAAAAATTTGATAACATAACCGACGGAATTGTTTACGGAACTGCCATCGGTTTTGGTTTTGGCATGACTGAAAACTTTCTTTACTTCGTAACGTATGGCGATTCTGCTATATCTTGGTTTTACCTGGTAATTGTCCGCTCACTTTTTTCGGCAGTAATGCATGCTATTTCCACGGGCACTTTTGGTGCTGTTTTGGGAATTGCCAAGTATTCAAATTCATTTGTTAGAATTTTCTTCCCAATATTCGCTCTAATATTTTCTATGTTCATCCACTTTTTCTGGAATGCTTCTGTCATTTTTAACGGCACTTACTTTTATGGCTTTCTATTTATGATAGTGTTAGTCGTACTATTTTTAGGTGTAATCCGCCTTTCAATTTACAACGAGAAAAAGATTATCGAGCATGAACTAGCTGAAGAAGTGGAACTTGGTATTATTCCACCAAACTACTTGCCTATTTTATCTACTCGACTAAGGCTAAGAAAAGGCTGGATGGATGAACATACCAGAAAAATATATTTTAGGACAGCTATTCATCTGGCATTTAGTAAGATGAAGCACAAAAAAGTAAATGCGGTAAGAAAACAATTCTACTATAACGAGATAGTCCAGAACAGAATTGCGCTTAAAAACATAATTGAAAATCAGATTCAAGAAGTGAGAATTAGTTAAATGGCAATTGGCTTATACGGCGGTTCTTTCGACCCAATTCATTTTGGGCATCTGATAACGACACAATCTGTTTTAGAAAAGCGAAAGCTAGAACAAATTATTTTTGTGCCAAGCCATATATCGCCACTTAAGCAAGAAGCAATACCAATCGTCGATTCTCACCGTCTTGAAATGGTAAAACTAGCCGTTGAGTCAATGCCGCAATTCACTGTCTCCGATATAGAAATTCAAAAAGGAAATGTCTCTTATACTATCGACACGCTTCGTGAAATAAAAAATACGCAAGCTGACATTGAATTGATTATTGGGTTTGATAATCTGTGCGTTTTCGAGAAATGGTATAAGCCGGAAGAAATTTTCGAACTTGCAAAGGTAGTAGTTATGAAGCGCGACGTAGATAGTCTGCCAAATACAAAGAACAGCTACTTCGATAAAGCAATTTTTGTTGACACACCTACAATTGAAATTTCGTCTACCGATATTAGGAACAGAGTTAAAAATGATTTACCAATAGACTACCTTGTTCCGCACAAAGTAAAAGAATATATTTCTCAAAACAGATTATACAAATAAGACTCCCGAATGATCTCTAAAAACCTTATCGAAAAAATCTTTCAGCAAGAAAAAAAATCTATCTCCCGCGCAATTACTTTAGTCGAATCCGGAAATGAAAAGGCTACGCTATTATTAAAAGAACTGCATAAAAAAACCGGCAAGGCATACAGAATTGGAATTACTGGTCCTCCGGGAGCTGGAAAGTCAACGCTAACAAATCAACTGACAAAATTTTACCGCAAACAAAATAAAACTGTTGGAATTATTGCTGTTGACCCTACTAGTCCGTTTACTGGCGGAGCTTTATTAGGCGATAGAGTACGCATGAGCGAGATTGGAATTGACCCCGGCGTTTTTATTAGAAGTATGGCTACACGCGGCAGTCTTGGCGGATTGAGTAAAAAAACAATTGACGCCGCTGATGTT
>DAIEQT010000507.1 GCA_027347545.1 Ignavibacteria bacterium
TTGCCAACAGCTTTTCCAACAAGCAGCATTGTTTCTCTCTCTTCAATTTCATAATACTTAGTCGGATCAACATAAACTATGTGAGTTACATCCGGAACTTTACCGTTGGAAATAAATTTCTTCGCAGTAAAAACAATTTTATCATTAGGAATATCTTTTGGAATTACGTCCGGGCTAGCTTCACCGGTATAACTTTGTGGTCTGCACTGCAACAAGTATAGGTCTTTCCCGTCATGAGCAAATTCAATATCTACCGGCTGTTTAATTTTTTCTTGAACAATTCTAGTAATAGAACTTATCTGTTTCAAGAAGTTAGTATTGCGGGTTAACCCTTCGAAGGAAACTACAAACTCTTTACTCGGATCGTCAATATCCAACACACCTGGCTGACGCATCATATTACCTTCAAGAATGGAAAACACGTTTGTAAACTGCGGGTACAATGCACCATACTCATCAAGTAAATTATTAATAGGAATAGATTCAAAATCGTTAGTTTCTAAATTGATCACATCCATGCGTTTAGGAGAGTATCGCCGCATTTCTTCGGGAGAAACATTTATGCGCAAGTTTGGCTGTCCGTGAGAAACTAAAACCGGATAATCATCGCTGAGTCTATCAACGGCACGCGTTCCTAATCCGGGCACAATGCGCAGTAATCCATCTTCTCTTTTAATTCTAGGCGACCATCGGAATTCGTTATTGCTGAATGCAACTCCGGCGAAAGCAGGGAAAAAGTATTTGCCGATTTTTGTACCTACAACTTCTTGAATCATAACTCCCATTTCTTCATGGAAATCAAGCAGACCCCTTTCGGCTCTATATTCAATTGGGTCCGGTGAGAAAGTTGAGGCGTAAACTTCTGCAATAGCATCCATCAATGCCCAAAGGCGCTGCTGCTTAGTTCCTTGATTAGCAAGAAACAAACTTTTGTATTTGCCGGAAAACGCCGCACCTATTTGATCTTCGAGAAGAGAGGAACTTCTTACTACAAGCGGCTTGTCTCCAAGATCATCCAGCGCAACAGCTAATCCTTTTATTAGGTCAGGTGGAAATTCGGAATTCTTAAAGAGTTGAACAACGTGAGGATATTCAATTCTTACTTCATCAATCTCTTTATACTTCTGCTCGAGCACTTCTTCAAGATTGTTATATTGAATGAAAGCTATTACACCATCGGAAGTAATATACCATGTCTTTGGTGTTTTAATATCTCCAAAAATTTCTTGGTGTTCCGATTCGCGTTGAAGAATATGATAAGCCAAAAATAAACCAGCACTTTTCCCACCAAGTTTGCCATGGCTTCCCGATGTGAATATCATTTTATCAATTAGTTTATAAAAGTCGGTGAGTTTAACATATTCTTTTGCTACACTGATATATTCCAGCTGCTCGGTAAAAAATCTTCTCAGAAGAGAAACACGTAAACCTTTTATTGTTGAAGGTGCAAGCTCGAATTTTTCCGGTGCCATGTGATAAAACTTACGAATGGCATCTGCAATTTCCGTAAGGGAAGTATCCTGATTATCCACAACTTTAATTAGTGCGCTGGATTTATCTTCCTGAATCCATTTTTGAATTTTTGCAAGGATAATATCGTCCGGTAAGTTCTCATCAGCAAGGTTTAGAATTGTATCAACATACTGATCGTAGTTTGTAATCTTACGAAGCTTCAGTGGTTTGTTATCATCATAATGCTGTTCTTCAACTCCACCCTGACGGGACATGCTGCTTTGACGCATCAACATTTCTGCTTCTTCAACACCTTTCCAGCAAAGTAAGTGAAGCATTTTTCTCAATACGCTCATAAATAAATTCGGATCTGTCTTGCGAATCATATCAAGTACAATACGCCACTCACCTTTGTGTTTGCCATCCACTTGCTCTCGTACAGTCTGCAGCTCATGGAAAACAACCTTTAATTTTTGATGCAAGATGAAGTGACCAAGCCGGTCTGCAATAGTTGCCAATAGTTTTTTTTCTTCTTTTAGAAATGGACCAAAATCTGCTTGGGGCATTTCTTCGACATAATAGACAGCAATGTGTCCAACAATTTTATCTTGAACGACAATATCAGATTTGATAACCCACTGAGTTTCTTTGAAGTCGCTTGTTTGATAAACTATTTCACCGTAGGCTAATTTAGCTCTACAAACATTTGAGTATTGCCAGCCCGGAGGAATTGAATTTATTACCGAATGGAAAGCTTGCCGCATCGAAATTTCCGAACGGTTCAAGCTGTCTTCAATTGTGTAAATGCAGTTTAATTCCTTCGCACGCTCGTGAAGCTCAATAACTAAATTATCTATAGGCTTTTGGTTATCTAACATTTTTTAATTACTCCACAGCTTGTTTTGCCGTCAACTTTTATTTTGAGCGCAGATTCCAATTTAACATGCTTAACAAAATTTGTTTCGCGAACTATTTTTTGCTGATTCAACCACTTCCAGTCAATAGCAAACTCTCCGTCATAATTGAGTGAAAAATAGCTTACGTTGAAACTAGATAAATTGTGAAAGAAATGTGAACCCTGGCTTAACTCAACATTAATTCCAAATAAAGTAGATTCAACAATTACTTTTGCGCCGGCAATCTGTCCCCAATCAACCGGAATGCCCAGCCATGAATCGGAGCTTCCCCATCTTCCAAATCCAATTAGCAAGTAGGGAGTTTTTGTCTGTACCAATCCTTTATTGAGCGAATCAATTTCATACGCGATTTTCTGAGTGTCTTTTTTATCAAATGTTTCTGGCTTAACAAAAATTACATCTGTTATATTTTCAACAATACCGTTACCCATCACACGTTTGGACGCAAGTAAAACATCCTCAGCATATAGCTCGTCGGTTTTCAAATCTACAACTTCGTCGGAAACAACCATCGGTCTAACTTGAAGAAATCCAAAGTATAGTTTGTTTTCACCTCTCGGAATTGTTACAGCAAATTCTATTTCAACCGGATTTTTTAGCTCCTCTTCCGAGACTTTCAGAACAGTTTTGATCAAATCATTAAATTTAAATTCGTTCATCGAAAGTAGTTGAGCAAAATTTAACACGCGTGGTCCATCATTTCCGGTTCCCATAACAATTCTATCTGACGTAGCATCGTAAGTTGAAGCTATGTACTTCAAAGTATTATCATAATCTGCATCTTTAAGATTAGCCAGGCTCATAAACTCTGTTTCTTTAACGGGATTGTAATCAAGGAAGTGGCTCATATTAACCGTCCAGAAAGAGTTTTGTGTATTCCTCATAATATCATTTGGATCACCCAATGGCGGACCCGATGTTGGATACACTGGCGAATAACTCCAGATTATTCCACCATCAACAATTGTTTTGCCTAAACCAAGCGCAAGATTAACAACTCCATCTTCCGGCTTAGCTCTTCCGCTTGGATAAAAATTATAAGAACGGGCAACGCCGGAAAAGTTTGGATAGAAACGTTCACCATATTTTTGTCCAACAACTTCTTGAATTATCACAGCCATCTTCTCTTCTTTAATAGTGTGGGAAGATGCTTCAAAATAATCTTTAGATGCTTTAAAATAGACAGAAGCATAAACAAACTTGATTGCTTCAACGAGTTTGTTAAAGCGTTCATCAATACTTGGCTGGTTATTGGAAATCATTTTAGTGGCGTAAATACCGGCAAACGGATCGTGCATTGCATCTTCCAGCAGACTTGATGAGCGGATTGCAAGTGGAACGTGAACGTTTTCGATCATACCACGAAGATCGCCAAGAATTTCTACCGGAAGTTCCGCGTGCAGAAATGTTTGAATTATATCTTCATCATGTTCCTCTGTAACAGCAGCAGTGAACAGATTATTTCTCTCCATAAACCAATCGAAAATCTGTGTGCGGATAATTACCATTTTCGGAATGTTGACTTCTACACTCGGAAATTCAGCAGAAGTAAATTTCTCGCGGATAATTTTTTCGATTTGGATTAATCCGCTTCCTTTTCCGCCGCAAGAACCTTCTCCTATAAATGTAAACACTTCATCGGATTGAAAAAAACTGCGGTTAAAGTTTGAGACGGTATCATTACATTTATCAGACATTGTTGATCCTAAAACATTTTATGAAGTAATTCTACTTGATAGTAAATTTAGTTGATTCGGTCGCTATTTGCCATTCATTCCGTTTTTCGGTTTAGCGATTATTCCTCTCCCCCTATGCCCATCAATCTTAATTGTAATTGGTTCATGCAAATGAATGTGCTTAACAAATTCTTTACTATCAGAAACCTTATGTCCTTCAAGCCAGTTCCAATTAACAAAACCTTGTTCGGTGTATTCATCAACAGTAAAATAACCTACTTTGAATGAGGTAAGATTTTGAAAAAAGTGAGAACCTTGCGAAGGCTGAACGTTGAAATCCTTAAAGTTGGCTTCTACAATTGCACGTGCGCCGCTAATCTGTTCCCATGTAACGGGAATGCCAAGCCATGGATCGAGAGTCCCCCATCTGCCAACTCCAATAAGTAAGTAAGGATAACCGCCATTAACAAGGCTGGAATTAAGCTGAGCGATTTCGTGTGCAACTTCCAATGTATTTTTCCTATCAAACTTAGACAGATCAATAAATACTACATCTTTAACATCTTGAATCAAACCGTGTCCTAAAACATTTTCGCTTCTGCATAGCAATTCATCATCGTGATAATGTTCAATATCAAGCTGCTCAATTTCATTATTGATTACAAGCGGACGCATTTGCAGCAGACCAAACTCTTTTGGTTTTCCTTCCGGCACAGTTAAGTTTACCGCAAACTCAATTTCAATTGGTGATGCTGTTCCCCATCCGCCCATTTCAAGCAGCAATTCTAAAATTTGAGGAAGAGGAAATACGTTGTACTTAAGAATCGGTGCCATCGAAAATATTTTAGGTCCGTCCCGGTCAACTCCATCATAAACGGCATTGTTATCTAAAGAATATGTTGAGCCAACTGTATTTAGCGTTCCATCATTTACGGCATCGCTCAAGTAATATTTTTTTACGAGTCTGTCTTCTGCAATTCCATCATCCAAATACTCTTCGTTCAGATCAAGAGCAAAGAATTCTTTTGGCGAATATTTCAACAAATCATCTATAGTTGGGAATTGCAAATTATGCTGCGGCTGCTTTGGGCAGAATCTATAAGTCAATCCACCTTCGACAATTGATTTTCCAAGTCCCGGCGCAACAGAAACAATTCCATCGGTAGATTTAAGCGGCGGAGTTGGATAAAAATTATACGACTTTGCTACGCCGGAAAATTCCGGATAATATTTTCCGTTGTGAGTGGCACCTACAAGTTTCTGAATTATCACCGCCATCTTTTCTTCTTCAAGACGGTAAGAAGTTACTCGTATGTAATCTTTTGATTTAGAGTAAAAGATGGAAACATAAATTCTTTTAATGGCATGAATGAGCTGCTTCAATCTCACTTTAACATCGGGATTATTATTCGGCAGCATGAAAGTATCGTAAACGCCGGCAAACGGCTGCCCTTGAGAATCTTCCAGTAAACTTGAAGAACGCACAGCAATTGGCTCGTGAACAACTTCGAGAAACTCTTCCAAGCTTTTCTTAGCATCTTCCGGAAACAAATCTGCTTCAAAAAACTTTTTCTTTAACTCTTCATCGTTCTGAGATAATAAAGCAAACTCCCGCAATTCATTATCATCTAAGAACTGATCAAAAACATCTGTAGCAACAACAACGGCAGCCGGAACAAATATTTTCACTCCCTCAAAGCGATATCGGATTTCGAAATTGCTTAGTAATGTATTTACAAATCCAAGACCGCGTGCTTTACCGCCTAGCGAGCCGCCCCCTATTCTTGCAAATGTTGTTGTTATATCAAACGAATCCTTGTGGAAATCGGAGATCACCCCAATCTGACGCGATTTTCTAAATTCACGCAAAGATTCTATCAGTAAATTTCTGAGCAAAGATATTTCCGCAAAGTCATCAACTCTTTTAGGACGCAATTGGTGGGCAAGCCAAAATTCAGTTCTTGCTTTTAGCCATACTGAAAAGTGGTTACGCGAAGCATGATATTTTATAGATTCATCCGGTACAATTTTTAATTGCTCTTCAAGCTCGTATAAGTTTGTTGCCATTCCAACTTCATCACCGTTTTGAGTTCTAAAAACGAAATGACCGAAGCCAAAATTTTCAGTCATAAAATGTTTTACATCTTCCAGGAGTGTTGGCGAATCCTTAAGTAAAAATTTAGCGCCGTTCGCCACTGCTTCTTCCGCATGATCTTGATTTGTAGATTGAAGTAAAATTGGAATATCCGGCTGAATCTGTTTTACATTTTTGCAAAACATTATCCCCGCGGTTGAATCTTGCTCACCGTTTCTTGTAAAGTCAATATCGGAAATTACGCCAAGAATAAACTCTCTGTACTTTTCAAAATATTCCCACGCCTCATTATAGTTTGAGCAGAGAAGGATTTTTGGACGCGCCCGCATCCGTAAAAATTTGTGAGAGAGGTTAATTCCTTCAGAAATCAAACTTTGAGATTGTTTAAGTACTTCGGTGTAAATCAACGGTAGGTACGATGAATAAAACCGGACGCTGTCTTCTATCAAGATTATAGATTGAACACCAACTTTTTGAGTGTCGTGCTCTACGTTAATTTTGTCTTCTAGAAATTTAATAATGCCGAGAATTATTCTGTAGTCACCTTGCCAA
>DAIEQT010000002.1 GCA_027347545.1 Ignavibacteria bacterium
GGAGAGGTGCAAGAGTGGTTGAATTGGCTACCCTGGAAAGGTAGTGTACTCGCAAGGGTACCGTGGGTTCGAATCCCACTCTCTCCGCAATATCCTTTATAAAACAACAGCTTATAGCTGTTGCATACGATATGCTTACGGTAGTTGCATTTGAGAAAGTCAAATTTGCATCAATTTAATTGTCGTAGCTTCGAGTAATTTGATTCTTTAAGCGCATCTAATATTTCGCTTCTTGAAAAGAAAACTCTTTTACTAAGCTTCTTGAAAGGAATTTTACCCTGTGCTTTCCACTGGTTCAAGCAACTAGCCGAAATGCCAAGTAGTTCACATGTTTCCTTGAAGCTTAATAATTCTTTTTGTTTTTTCTCATTTAATTCTTCCCGGATTGAATCCTGGATTAACTTTCTCAGTTCATCTTTTGATAATGAAAAAAATACTAATTGCTCATTCATATATAACCTCTTGAATGAGCGCTTTAAATTTTTCTGTGATAATTTGCTGCATGGCATCCTCGCATAATTTTAAATTATCACATATAGCCCTAGTTAATCTGAATGATGATACTTACATAATCTTCCCCTCAATCACGCCCTCCACCAAAGATTGTATTAGCATTTCTGTTTACCTCTTCATAAGTTTGAATTCCACCTACGGTTCTGTCCTCTACAACGATTTTTGTTTCGTGATTAATCATCACTCCCTTTAATGTGTGAGCAAGCCGACCATAATCAATTTGCAGTTGTGGTTGCGGATTATGATTGTCATCAGTTCTATTGATCTGAAAATGATTTGTATCCGGTTTTTTCCAATCGCCGCCGTATGTTAAACCGTGTTCTGAGGCAAACTCATGAAAGAAATCTCTGAGCTTCTGAGGATAATTTTCTTTTAGAATTTTTTCATGAGCAAACTTATCATAAAGACTTACATCAAATGCTTTTCCCGTATAGTGTGGCGAACCCGGTGCGTGTCCGGTTGTTGCATCGCCTTCGTAAAGATTAGCTCTATATTGCATCCCTAACGGACTTTCACTTAGCGCCTTTTGAAGTCCCAACATCTTTTCCTTTACAAATCCGGTTGCATCTTTTCCATGAGCATCTTTGATAGTAGAATTTCTGTTCTTCCATGATTCATATGAATCACTGTGTTCCATCTGAAATTTATTTTCTAGATTCCGTAAAGATTTTCCAGTAGTGCTATCTTTATCGGTTTCAATTCCCTTAGATCGATACATTCTGCCAGTGTTCTCTTCGCGCTCTTTCCATTTTTTAAATTCTTCAGCAGTCTTATTTCCTTCAAGGAAAAACTGTTTGAATCTGTTTACCGATTCGGAGAGAACATCGTTCAATTCTTTCTCTATAACAATACGGTTGTTTGTTGTTGTCGAAAGTGATTTCCAATTTTCTAACCAATCTGTTTGCATCTTTAGCACAACACCGCGGAAACTATCCCCGATGCTGATGGCAAGTTCTTCTAACTTTTTCCGGTTTGCTTCTGTTTCACTAACCGCACCAGCAGCATCAGTTTTATAATTATCTAGATTTCTCCCATATTTCTTTTGAAGTTCAGCAACCCTTTTATCAAGATTTTCTTTTGTTGGCTCTTCACCTTCAATCATGAAATCAACCAGCTCGGGAACAAAGTTTGCCGGGATATTTTTATCCCATCCCAACATACCCTCAGCGTATAATCTTGCCATGTATTTATCACCGTGGCTCGTTCTTTTTATTGCCTTTGTGATATCAGCAAAATTTTCCGGATCCAGTGCGCCTTTTCTTTCCCGTTCAATAAATTCCAATGGACTTCTGACACCGTATGCATTAAATAAAAATGCTTCTTGTGCTAGAGAAGATGGTTGTCCAAACTTACGTAAAATGTTTTCTGTGTCTTCAGCTTTTTCACCTAACCGTCCGTAAGGTGACGCATTTCCAAAAATCATATTTGGAAGAACGCTTATTCGCAATGCGTCCCGACTGTCCATATCAACATTTGTTTGTAATAATCGTTCATTGATATTTTTTATATCGTTAAGAATATCTACAACTCGTTGATTCGAGAAGTTTTCGCCGTAAGTCATGCGGGCTAATTGACGGGCTTGATCCATACCGGAAATTCCCAAATCCAT
>DAIEQT010000005.1 GCA_027347545.1 Ignavibacteria bacterium
TCCACTTAATTCCATCGTAATGCCACAGACTTCCTTGGTTCACGGAGCTATGCCCGCATATCCAAATATCTTTATAACTGCTTCCATAAATAGAACTCATCATTAATTGGCTGCCGATTGTTGGCGAGAGTACTTCATAAGTCCATGTCATATCAAGAGGAGATTTTATTTTTCTTTCTTGCGGTTCACTTCCGTTATCCTTGCAAGAATTAAAGAGAAAAAAAACTGTTGCGATAAAGAGAAAAGAAAAAATGGGTTTCATTAATCCCCAAAAGTAATTGTTCAACTTCTATTTTTTACTATTGGTAAATACGGGTATTTTTCGAGAGAAACAAACCTTTTTTAAAATGTTCTGTATTGTAACATTACCCTACAGTAAAAATTAGCAGTAGGCTTTTCATCAAGCAATAAGTGCGGAGATTATTTATTTTCATGCCCACTAAAAACGAGTGAATATGATACATCTTGATAAGCATACTTTGCTTTGTTTACTGAACAATTCAGTTGCGCAGTTTGCTGACCGCCAGGCAGTTTCTTTTGTTGATCAGCCAAAAATCACGTACCGGGAATTCAAAGCAAAGGTTGATGAGGTAATCCGCTTTCTAAAAAGTGAAGGAGTAATTGCGGGTGATAGAGTTGCAATTCTCAGCGAGAATCAACCGAATTGGGGTATAGCCTACTTTGCTATAACAACAATTGGAGCTATTGCCGTTCCAATCATGACGGAATTCCACTCTGAGGAAGTTCATCATATCATTCGCCATTCGGAAAGCAAAGCAATATTTATTTCGGCAAAGTATTTCAACAAGATTGATGATCTGGAATATGATTCTTTGCAGACGAGAATTCTGTTGGAAAATTTTTCAGTTATTCCTCCAAATACAAAAAACGATTTACTGAAAGAAGTAATTGCTGGCGGAAAGAGAGAGTTTGCTAAAATTAAAGAAGCCGCAATGAAATTTGTTGGATTAATCCCGGATGAAGTTGAAGAAGAGAGCCTCGCGCTGATTCTTTACACAAGCGGTACTACCGGGCACTCAAAAGGCGTAATGCTAACTCACAAAAATGTTGTGTCGGATGCAATCTCAACACTCGATATGGTTTACCTTGATTCTAATAGCAGAATGCTTTCAATACTTCCTTTATTTCATACAATAGAATCTACACTTGGACTTGTTGTTCCGTTAACAGTTGGCGCATCTGTTACATATCTAGATAAGCCACCTACCGCGGCTGTATTGTTGCCCGCGCTTCAAAAAGTAAAGCCAACTGTAATGCTTGCCGTTCCTCTTATCATAGAAAAAATTTACCGCAATAGAATTTTGCCTGAGTTTAACAAAAAAGCGATTGTGCGCGGACTATATAAAATTCCAACAATTAGAAAGAGGCTTAATAAAATAGCCGGCAAGAAGCTAATGCAAACCTTTGGCGGTGAGTTAAAAATGTTTTGTATTGGCGGTGCGGCGCTTTCTGCCGATGTTGAAAAGTTTTTAAGCGAAGCGGGATTCCCTTACGCGATTGGTTATGGTTTGACGGAAACCTCTCCGCTTGTAACCGGAACCGGACCGGAAAAAGTACGATTGCGCACCGCCGGTAAGCCTATGCTCTGGATGCAAGTTAAAATTGATGATCCCGATCCGAAGAACGGTGAGGGTGAAATCTTAATTAAGGGACCCAATGTGATGAAGGGTTACTACAAAGATCCGGAAAAGACGGATGCTGTTTTTACTAAAGATGGTTGGTTTAAAAGCGGCGATCTTGGTGTGATTGATACCGACGGCTATCTCTACATCAAAGGAAGATCTAAGAATGTAATTATTGGTTCAAACGGAAAGAATATTTATCCGGAAGAAATCGAATCAATAATAAACGAGTTTCCATTTGTGGCTGAATCGCTGGTAATGGAAAAAGGAGATCAGCTTGTTGCAAAGGTTTATCTAAATTATGAGGAAATAGATAAAGCGTTCGAAATTCAAAAACTTGGCGAGCCGAAAGCCCGACAAATTATCACCAAAATTTTTGCAGACCTGCTAATTCAGGCAAATTTGCGGGTTAACACTTTCTCTCGGATTAATAAGATTTTTGAGCAGCCGGAGCCGTTTGAGAAAACCCCGACGCAAAAGATTAAGCGGTATCTTTATGTGGAATAGTGTGTGTGTTTTTTTCATGGTCAATTATGAAACTAAAATATTATCTTTTTTGTATTAGTAATAAAGTTTATAGGAAAAGGAAGTATTAATGAAAAAAATCTCAGTTCTGTTTTTGCTGGCTTTATTTGTTGTTTCAGCCTATGCTCAAGACCCAAGCCTTGTACTCAAGAAAGATCACAAAATAGATTCAACCAAAGTTATTGTGCCGGACGATTTTTACAAAAAGGAAGGACAGATAATTCTGAGCCTCCTTTCCGTCTATCACTATAAGAAACCACAGCTCAACGATTCCCTTTCTTCCGCAATATTCGATGTATACTTAAAAAGTATGGACGTTACGAAGAGCTACTTTCTAAAGTCGGATATTGAGCAGTTTGAAAAATACAGATTCATGTTTGATGATATGATTCGCAACGGAAGTTTGGAAATTCCTTTTCAGATTTTTAACGTTTTTAAGAAAAGAGTAAACGAAAGAATTGAGTATGTAAAAAAAGCTCTTCAGACAGAGTTTGATTTTACAGTTAACGAAACTTTTAAACCGGATCGCGAAAAAGCTGAATGGGCTAAAACCGAAGAAGAGCTTAATGAAATTTGGCGTTTACGCTTAAAGAATGATGCCCTAAGTTTAATACTTTCAAACAAAGACGTTAAAAAAGTTTATTCCGATTTGCTGAAACGCTACCAAAATTTTCACAAAGTAGTTCTTCAATACGAAGCCGAAGATGTTTTTTCTATTTACATAAACTCTGTAACCCAAACTCTCGATCCGCACACAGATTATTTCTCTCCGGTAAATTCCGATAACTTTAGCATTGCGATGAAACTTTCGCTTGAAGGAATTGGTGCTCAGCTTAGACAAGATGGAGATTACACAACAGTCGCAGTTGTTGTGGCGGGCGGACCTGTGCAAAAGAGTAATTTACTGCATGAAGAAGATAGAATAGTTGGTGTTGCTCAAGGTGAAGATGGCGAAATGGTAGATGTAATCGGCTGGCGGTTAGATGATGTGATCCAGCTTATTCGCGGAAAGAAAGGAACGTTAGTTCGTCTTCAAATCTTAAAGAAGGAAGAAGGTGATAACGCAATTCCGAAAGAAATAAAATTAATACGTGACCAAATTAAATTGGAAGAACAAGCTGCAAAAAGTGAAATTCTGAATTTTGAACAGAACGGCAAGCAGTTTAAAGTTGGTGTTGTAAAACTTCCAACATTCTATACAGATTTTGAAGGTCAGCGTACCGGCAAGCCGGATTATAAAAGCACAACCCGTGATGTAAAAGCGCTTATCTCAAAATTCAAAGAAGAGAAGGTTGATGGAATAGTTATGGATTTGCGCGGTAACGGAGGCGGCTCTTTGCAAGAAGCAATTCAGCTAACCGGACTTTTCATAAAAGAAGGACCGGTTGTTCAAGTTAAAGATGCGCGTCAGCAAATTGAAGTTGACCGCGATCCTGATCCAACAATTTTTTATGATGGACCATTTGCAGTTTTAGTTGATCGTTCGAGCGCTTCGGCTTCCGAAATATTTGCCGCGGCTATTCAAGATTATGGACGTGGTGTAATTATTGGCGAAAAAACATGGGGAAAGGGCACAGTCCAGAATATGATTGATCTTGGGATGATGATTCGTACTGACGGCAAGAAAGCCGGGCAGATTAAATTAACTCAAGCTAAGTTTTACCGAATTAACGGAAGCAGCACACAAAGAAAAGGTGTTTCGCCGGATATTCTATTTCCGTCCCGTTACGAAATTGATGAGTTTGGTGAGGAAGCTAGACCGAGTGCTTTAGCCTGGGATCAAATTCCATCTTCCGATTACGTTCCTTACATGAATATTAGCAGTGTAATTTCAGAGTTAAAAGCAAAGCACGAAACCCGTGCGCAAAAAGATCCAGAATTTCAATTGGTGATTGATGAAATTAGAGATTACAAAAAAGCGCGTGAACAAAAGGAATTTTCGCTGAATAAAGATGTTAGAAAAGCAGAACGTGATGAGACCGAAGCGGCTAGGAAAAAACGTGAGGACGAAAGAATGAAAATTTTGGGAATCAAGATTAAAGATAAAAAAGAAGTTACTCCGGCTGTTTCAAAGGAAAGCGATTACGATCTAAAAGAGACCGGAAGAATTCTCGCCGATCTGATTCTATCTAAAAATAAATTGAAATTGGTTACTGCGGATTAATTGATAGTATTGCGGAGAATGTTTTGAAGACGAACGCGGTACGCATTCTTGAATCGAAAAATATTGCTCATTCTACTGTTGAGTATGAATCCGATGAAAATGAAATTGATGCGGTTTCCGTTGCAAATAAAATTGGCGCAGAGCCGGAAACCGTTTTCAAAACTTTAGTAGCGAGAAACGAGAGCAACGAACTTCTTGTATTTGTAATTCCCGGCAACTTCGAACTCAACCTTAAAAAAGCCGCAAAAGCTTCCGGCAGTAAAAGTATTGAACTCATTAAAGTAAAAGAGCTTCAGCCGCTAACGGGATATATTCGCGGCGGATGCTCGCCAATCGGAATGAAGAAGCTTTTCCCCACATTCATTGATGAAACCGCACAGCTCAACGAAAAAATTTACTGCAGTGCCGGAGTGCGCGGCATGCAGCTATACCTTTCGCCGCTGGATTTGGCAGCAGTAATAGAAGCAGAATTTGCCGAATTAATCTGAAAGCCGGCTTTGCCGTTTTAAGGAATTTTTATAGATTTGGCAGCAAAATTTAACGAGGTATGAAATGGCTAAAACCCAGACCTTTGGTGATAAGGCTAAAAAACAGAAATCTACAGTTGTTAATGTTAAGGTTGTTAAGACTGTAAAGAGTTCTAACGGAAGCTACAAATTCAACGAAAAATTTGTAAGACTTGACGATATCAGCAAAATAAATACGATTAACTAATCAGAAAGAATTGCTGTAAAAGAAAAATCCCGCCAAAAGCGGGATTTTTTGTTTTAAACACTTAGGAAAGAATTAAGCCGACACAACTTCAATTGTAGGAATAACCTCGCGGCGTAGTAAGTTCTCAATCGCAACCAATGTACCACGAATTGAGCTCGGGCAGCTTCCGCACGCGCCTTGATAACGAATTTTCAAAGTGTGTCCTTCAAGTCCCATAACTTCGAGTCCGCCGCCATCGCCGGCTAATGCCGGGCGAACACGCGTATCGAGTATTTCATTAATCTTTTTTAGCAGAGCGGTTTCTTCTTCGGTGGACATAAGCGGAACATCATTTTCTGCCGGGATTTGCGCTCTGTCAAAATTCTTTATGAATTCTACAAATGGGCGCTGGATGTTTCCCCATGCAACTTTCGGGTCCTTTTCAATCGTAATAAACTTATCCATATAGAAAACCGAAACAACTCCGCCAATAGCAAAAATGCCGCTCGCAAGAGGATCGTTTTGAGCTTCTTCTGCAGTTTTAAAATTGCGTGTTTCCCTAGTAAGCAGTTTCTCGTTTAATATAAACTTAAGCGCTTGCGGATTCGGCGTAAGATCAACATCTTGAACTTGTAACATAAATTTCTCCTTTACCTACTAAACCAAAAAACTGTCTGGTTAGTTTCTTTTCAGTAAACTTAACTAAAAATAGAATTTGGATTCAAGCGTCGTTTAAACTCCAAACTGTCTTAAATGATGATCCAAATGCTTGTACATCAATGAACTCCATTGAGTCGAATTAAGCTTTCCAAAGAATGCATGAGGATTAGTTGTGCATTTAGCCTCACCGCCATCATGGAATTTTTGAATTAGAGAAAGGAGAATCTGTTTCTCTTTTTCGAACGACTCAGTATTGCCAATTATGAAACCGGGATGTGTTGGACTGCTTTTTCCGAATGGTTTGTCGTTTGTTGTCTGGGATTTCAAAAGGGAGCCAATCATTCTAAGAAAGATATTTGATTGCAGGAATTTCTCGCCGGTTGCAGTTTGCATTCCGACAGTGCAGTGAGCAAGCATTTGGTCAACTCTCATCGTTCCCCAAATTCTTTGCGTTTCCGGTGTTAGTTTGTTAATTCTGTTAACAATTTCAGCTATAACTTCGCTTTGGTATAGAGTCTTCATTTTAACTTTCCTACTTGTTGTTAATTATCAGAACAAACTCACCCTTAAGATTTTTCTCTTCAGCGATTTTAAGAATATGCGCAGCGGTTCCCCTCAAAAATTGTTCTTTGGGAAGAGTGAGATCAAACGCAACTACAATATTTACTTTCTCACCAAAGATTTTGGAAACATCAGCAAGTATTGCTTTTAAGCGGTAAGGCGTTTCCATTAAAACAATAATTTCTCTGATGTTCTTCAGACGCAGCAGTTCTTTCTTTCTAATTTCACTTTTGGGAGAAAGCCAGCCGGCGTAGTAAAATTTATCTAACTTAAATCCAGAACCAACAAGAGCGGTCATAATTGAGCTTGCACCGGGAACGGGAACGACATCAATCTTAGCATCAATGCACATTTGAACAAGCTGGGTTCCCGGATCGGAAAATAGAGGCGTGCCGCAATCGGAAATTAGCGCGGCTGATTTTCCTTCTTTAATCTTTTTCAAAACTTCCCGCGAAGCTTCTTCTTCATTGTGTTCGTTTAACGAGACTAATTCCTTTTCGATTTTGTAATGGGAAAGAAATCTGCGGGCTTCTTTGAATTCTTCGCAGATGATGAAATCCACTTCTTTAAGCGTGCTAAGTGCGCGGAGAGTTATGTCTTCGTAATTACCGATAGGGGTTGATACTATGTAAAGTGTTGGTCTCATTGATGTTAAGTTCCTGAGTGCCTTTGTGCCTAAGTGCCTAGGACACAAAAATTATAATCTTTTATAGAACTAAGACACTTAGGAACTCAGTTACTTTCTTTAAACCGGCTGCTGAAGTTTATCTATCAACTGTTCAAGTTTAACAATTGTCTTTTCGCCGGAACGTCTATTCTTTAACTCAACTTTACCTTCTTTTAGATTCTTCTCGCCTACAATAACTTGTATTGGCATTCCGAGTAAGTCTGCATCGTTAAATTTAACACCCGCGCTTCCATCAAGTCTATCATCAAAAAGTACTTCGTAACCTTCTGCAATTAAACTTATATAGAGCCGTTCGGCAGTTTCTGAAACTAATGCGTTCTTCATGTTCAAGCCGATTAGGTGAATATCGAATGGCGCAAGCGGTTCTTTCCAGGTTAATCCTTTTGCGTCATAATTCTGTTCGATGAAACAAGCAAGAATTCTTTCTACGCCAATTCCATAGCTCCCCATCACAACTGGTTTCTCTTTGCCATGCTCATCAAGATAAAGAACGCCGAGCGCTTCAGAGTATTTAGTTCCAAGTTTAAATATATGTCCGAGTTCAATAGCCTTAAACACTTCCAGAGTAGAACCGCAGCGGATACATTTTTCGCCATTCTCTGCTGTGCGTAAATCGAAGTATTCTATATCCTGCACATCGCGGTTTAAATCCAATCCGCCAATGTGATAATCGTTTTTGTTTGCGCCGCTGAACATGTTGTTGGCGTCTTTCAAAAGTGTATCAGCAATTATTTTATGCTTTAAGCCAATCGGTCCAATCGAACCGGCATCGGCTCCGGAAATTTCTTTTAGTTCATCGGGATGACAAGGACGAACATTTCCGCCAAGGACACTTGTAAGTTTCGTTTCGTTAACTTCATCATTGCCAAGCATAAGAACAAGAACCGGTTTTTCATCATGCATGTAAACTCTGCTTTTTGCGGTTTCGTGTTCGTGTATCTTTAAGAACTCGCAAAGCTCATCAATTGATTTTACATTCGGCGTAGAAATTTCGTAAACAGCTTTGCTTTCTTCGTGATGCTTAGCGGTTTCTGTAACCGACTGAGCAACTTCTGAGTTGGCAGCGTACTGACATTTTTCGCAGTAAGCAACTGTGTCTTCACCGGCATCACTCTTAACCATAAATTCTTCGCTCTTGCTTCCACCCATTGCGCCGCTTGAAGCACCAACAACAAAATATTTCAATCCGCATC
>DAIEQT010000021.1 GCA_027347545.1 Ignavibacteria bacterium
GTACATGCTATTTGTCAGGTTGCCCATCTGGAGGCAAACACAATGCTCGCACCGGAAATTATCCGTATGAAGTTAAATGATGAATTACCGGCAGATATAAATGTATTGGAAGTGGAAAAAACACATCCAAAATTTCATGCACGTCACGATGCCAAAACACGCAGTTACATTTATCAAATCTCCACAAGAAGAACAGCGTTTGGCAAACCATTTGTCTGGTGGATAAAAGACAAACTCGATTTTGAGAAGATGAACAAAGCCGCCAAACAATTCGTTGGAATGCACAGCTACATTTCTTTTGCAGATAAAGATGAAACTGAAAAATCAACCAAGGTTTTAATTGAAGATGTTCAACTAAAGCGGGAAGGCGATTTAATCCTAATTCGAGTAGTGGGCTCTCATTTTTTGTGGAAACAAGTGAGAAGAATGGTTGGCGTGCTTGTAGAAGTTGGACGTGGAAATATGAACGAAGGAAAAATTAAACAGTTCTTAGAAAGAGAAACTAACGAGCCGGCAAAGTTCACTGCGCCACCATCCGGATTATTCTTAGAGCAAATAGTTTATGAAGGAGAAAAGCTTAATAGTGACTTTTCATCATTTATGAGTATTACTTCTTTCGCTAAGAAAAGCGATAGATCAAGATAAAGATCAAGAGCATGGTCAAGAACAGATTAATCACCACCAACCCGCTTCGACTCGTTAATAGCGAGGCGAGCAAATCACCAATCACCAACTCTTGGAAGCCGTTATTCGCTGTATTCGTTTGGGGTTTGTCTTTTATTGCAACTAAACGAGCGCTTGTTGAAATAAAGCCGGAAGTAATTGTTTTCGTTCGTCAGTTACTTGGAATTTCGTTTCTCCTATTTGTCGCACTAAGACAAAAACAAAGCTTTCATATTAATCTCAAAGATCATAAATGGGTATTTCTTCTAGCACTTGTAGCATGCTTTCATTTATGGATTCAAATTACCGGACTGCAATGGACAAGCGCATCAAACACCGGCTGGATAATTGGTATCACCCCGGTTTTTATGACAATTCTCGCGCTCATCTTTTTCAAAGAAGAAATTTCTAAACTGCAGTCGGTAGGAATTGTTGTTTCATTTGCCGGATTGATGTTATTAGTAAGCAAAGGAGACTTAGCTTCAATTGATTTGATTAACAACAAGGGAGATGTGCTAATTATTTCAAGCTCGCTAACCTGGGCTATCTATTCTCTCGCAAGTAAGAAAGCAACACTCAATTACTCGCCGGTGATGACAACACTTTATCTATTTATAATAGTTGCCGTTGTCATATCCCCTTTTGCGGTGAACAAAGAAAACTTTGCTGCAGTGATAAATCTATCATTTGGTGGATGGATTGCACTACTATTCTTGGGATTATTGTGCTCGGGAGTTGCTTACGTGCTGTGGGCTCAAGCGTTAACAGAGATGAGCGCTTCTCGAGTTGGTGCTTATTTATACATAGAGCCGTTCGTTACATTCTTCGGATCGTGGCTTTTGTTGGGTGAGCAAATTACATTCCTAATGCTGGTAAGCGGATTGATAATTATTGGCGGTGTAGTTTTGGTAAATAGAAAGTAAAAGAGGAAAGGATGAAAACTATACTTACAATTATTTTGGTGTCAGCCGGAATATTCACGATAGCAAATTGTGGAGATAGTAGAATGAAAATTTCTGCGGATTTGGTTTTGAGGAACGGAAACATTGCAACTGTAGATACACAGAACTCAATTGCACAAGCAATAGCAGTTAGAGAAGGAAAAATAATCTTCGTTGGCTCAGATTACGATGTTGAAAGCTATATTGGCTCATCAACTAAAGTAATTGATCTAAAGGGAAAGTTTGTAATGCCGGGTTTTAATGATAGTCACGCACACTTTTTAGGATTGGGGGATTCGCTTGTTAACCTTGATTTGCGTAGCGCGAAAAACTGGAGT
>DAIEQT010000004.1 GCA_027347545.1 Ignavibacteria bacterium
AGTGGGTTTCATTTTTCCCCGTGGTTTTATTGTACAGCAATATTTACTATGTCTAAATAAACCTCTTTCGCTCTCATAATCAAGCCAATTTGCAAACACTAAAGAGACAAATACTCTTGATCCTTGTCCGCCATCTTTGTGACGGATTACTCTTGTTCTTGATCGTGATCTTCTTTTGTTTCTGCGGAGGTCGGTTTTGAACACGCCCCGCCACTCCCTATTTTTACTCAATAAAAATTTGAGTTGGCGAAAATGAGCAAATCCTTTCTAAAGAAATATCCTATCATAGATTATTTTGCAATCGCCGTGGGCTCCGCGTTAATGGCAATAGGCATTGGCGTTTTTCTTGTTGATGCAAAAGTAGTTCCCGGCGGCGTGAGCGGACTTGCAATGGCAATGCACTATTTATCCGGCAATAAAATTTCTGTGGGACTATTAATCTGGGCGCTAAATATTCCTCTTTTCTTGTGGGGAATGAAAGAACTGGGCAAAGAATTTGGCATAAGAACTTTTGTTGGTTTTTCCCTTAACTCTTTTTTTATTGATCTCTTCCGCGGAGACATTCCCGGCTTTGACTACTTGAAGCTGCAAAACTCCGCAACCGTTCAAGACTTATATAAGAATGATTTCTTATTCATGGTTCTTATCGGTTCGGTTCTTCTTGGTGTTGGACTCGGCATCATTTTCAAGTTCAAGGGCACAACCGCCGGCTCTGATATTGTTGCGTCAATTATGCACAAGCGGTATGGTATAAAACCCGGGCAATCAATCATGATAATTGATTTCTTCGTAATCGCGCTCGCCGGAATGATAATCGAACTGAAAGATTTATCGCCGGATAAACCAGCGCTTTCTCTTACATTCTATGCAATTTTTCTGCTTTTCATTTCATCACGATTGATTGATATAATAATAGATGGCTTTGATTACGCGCGCGCTGCCTATGTAATCTCTGATAAGTATGAAGAAATATCTGAAGCGATTTTAACTAAGATGGAGCGCGGTGTTACCGCTGTTGATACGCGCGGCGTTTATAAAAACATTGAGCGGGAAATGCTTCTTACGGTTGTTCCCCTTCGGGAAGTATCACGATTGGTTGAAATTGTAAAGGAGGTTGATCCGCACGCGTTTGTAATTGTCTATAATGTTCACGAAGTTCTAGGCGAAGGATTTAGGAGAAGAATTTAATTCTCCGCGACCTTTGCGAATACTTTGCGCTCTCTGCGTTTTATCTTTCGGGAAATATAAATGAATAATAACATGAACACTGTTCACGATCCAAACAAAATCCGCGAACTGGCAAACGGTTTCCAGCTAAGCAGAATAATACTAACAGCAATTGAGCTTGATGTTTTCTCAATTCTTGATAAACATTTGCTGCCCTCTTCCGAAGTGGCAAAACAAATTGGCGCAGATGCACGCGGAACAGACCGTTTGATGGACGCTCTAGTTTCTCTTGGGTTCTTAAACAAGACACGCGAAAAATTCTATAACACCGATGCCGCTTCGTTATATCTCGTTAAAGGTAAACCGGAATTTATGGGCGGACTTTTTCACACCAACGAACTTTGGAAATCTTGGGGAACATTAACTAACGCAGTCCGCAAAGGAACTTCCGTTTATGCAGATGATGTTTCAGAAAGTGACTGGACGGAATCGTTTATTGCGGCAATGCATTACCGTGCTGCTAAAGAAGCAAAAATTCTTGCTATGATGATTAATCTAAACTCCGCAAAGAAAATATTGGATATAGGAGGCGGCTCCGGTGCTTTCTCAATGGGAATGATTGAAAACAACCCCGAACTGAAAGCCGTTATTTTTGATTTGCCAAACGTAATTCCGTTGACTAAAAAATATGTTGAAACATTCCAGTACAAAGAAAGCATCAGTTATATAGAGGGAAATTATTTGACGGACACATTCGGAATTGGCTATGATTTGATTTTGCTTTCTGCAATTGTCCATATTAACAGTGCTGAACAGAACAAAGAATTAATTAGTAAATGCTGCAACGCTCTCAATACCAGCGGACAAATTGTAATTAAAGATTGGGTGATGAGTGAAGCGCGCACAGAACCAACTGGCGGGGCGTTATTTGCACTAAATATGCTTGTCGGCACCGAATGCGGCGATACTTATACGGAAAAAGAAATGCGTGAGTGGTTTACAAAAGTTGGCATTTCCCAAATTGAAAGAAAAAACACAAGTTACGGCTGGTCATTAATTATTGGAACCAAGAATTGATTTATAAAATGAAAAATATTGCTCTTATAATTACATTGGCAGTTATTGCCGTGGCTTGCGGAGACAAGAAAGAAATACCCGAATTGCTGGAAGGAAATTACCGTGTTCATACTGTTTCATTTGAGGAAAACAAACCGCTTATTAACCTTGAAAAAGACAACCTGAAAGAAATTCTGATTCTGCTTCATCATAGAAAAAATTCCAGCGAGATTAAAAAGCATTTTCAACTTGGTGATAGTGTTTGGAACGAAAGGATAAACTATCTCTTCGGTGAAGGTTTAATAAAGAAATTTGGTGACAGTAGTTTTGTTCCAACCGTCCTTGTATTGGATGAAGAGAATGGACGCTCTCTTAAAGAGCTAACGGATTCTTTGGGTGCAGAAATGAGCGGCATTGCAATTGACCGGCTTGGCAAAATCAAAGAGGCTTACGCGAAGATTCCTTCCTTTAGAAACCTTCCGTTTGATTACGTCTCAATGTTTATTCTGGGCGGGGTATTACATGACGGCGCGCAGTTAAAAAATTATCAAGATCAGTTTATTAAAGCATTTGTTCCTCACCGGGGCAATGGTTACTATTATTTATCGCTAATTCAGAATGAAGAAACGGAAATAAGCAATCCAAAGATTTATGAAACACGCTATTATAATTATCCGGCATTAACGCTTGGCTCGTTTGCGTCAACAATTTATGAAAGAAATATTGCTACTTATGCCACCTCGGAACTGACTAAAGATTTTGGAAAGCCAGCAGCTGAGAGCGATTCGGTTTATCAGATTACATTGCTGAACGAGCTAATTAAAATGAGTAAAAGCAGCGGCTATAAAGCATCGGCAAAAATGTTGGATGGTTTCAACCGGTATGGAATTACTATTAAAGGGAAATCAACGATCCCGGTTTTATCAAAAGTTGATCTGCTGAAATTAGAAGAGTTGAGCGGGATTGTTGCACAAGATATTCTAAACTATTTTGAGAACCGGCAAACACTTTTTGTTAAGTGGTATTTGAATTCCCCGTACAGAGAGGAAACCTCTTACAAAGAATGGATGATCTGGGTTTATAAAATGATTACCGCTAAAACGGTAGATGTGCTAATTGAGAAATCTTATATAAAGACATTTGGCGGAAATACTGCTTCTTTCATTATAGAAAAATGAAAGAAGCATAAAGTCTAGTTAGCTAACTCTTTCTTGATTACCTTAATCATCTCCTCAAACTCTTCTTGTCTAAAACCGATGGAAGACCATTTAACTATTCCATCTTTGCCGATTACAAAATTTCTGGGGATGTATTTGCTTGCGAAGAGCTTGTAAACAGTTGTTTCTTTATCAAGATAAATCGGAAAAGTGTACTTGTTCAATTCGATAAATCGTTTTACTAAGTCGGTTTCTTCGCCACGGCTTATTGCAGCCATAACAAAGTTTTTATCCCTTATCTTTTCGTAAATATCTTTTTGAATGAAGGGCATTTCGATTTTACATGGACCGCACCAAGTAGCCCAAAAATTAATTAACGCAACTTTACCTTTTAGATTTACAGATGATAAATCCGGACCGTTAAGTGCTTTCGCTGTAAACTCGGGTAATTTATCGCCGACATTTAGCAAGGTGGTTTCTTTCGAATCATCTTGTGCAATTGAAAAGCCGGCAATAAGAAATGAAAGCACAACAACAAACAACTTTCTCGACATGAAAACCTCTATTGTATTTTGAAATCTATAAGTAATATCTCATAATTGGGCGTGATTTGCTTCGCCTCGCAACCTCTACAAAACCTGCTCTTTCAAATGAAGCTGGAACTCCGGTCCAAGCAAAAGCTGCGGGAATTGTTTTGGAATATGGAACAGTCGGATAACCCTCTAAAATTTTAACCTTCTTCTTCTTGCAAAACTCAATGGCAAATTTTAATAATTCAGACGAGACACCTTTCCTTCTGTAATCTTTAGCCATAAAGAAGCAAGTAATTGACCAGACCACTTTATCATCAACAGGAGAAAGTACTTTGGAGTTCTCTAGCCGTATGTATTTTTCGCGCGGGGCAAAAGAACACCAGCCGACCGGAGTTTTTCCATCGTAAGCAATTATTCCAATCTGTTCTTTGGATCCAACAAGATGCTTCATTGCTTTCTTGTTGCCGCCTCCTTTTTGTTTTTCAAACTGAGAAGATTTTAATCGCCACGCCATGCACCAGCAGCCACCGCACGCGCCGCGCTCTCCAAACAAGGTTTCAAAATCATTCCAGTTCTTTATTGTTAACGGTTTGTAAGTAAGCTTCATATAAGTTACGCGGAAAATATGACACGGAAAGTTGAGCCCTTTCCTTTTTGACTGATTACTTTGATTTCCGCATTGTTTAATTCGCAATAGCGTTTAACAAGTGCTAGACCAAGTCCATTGCCTTCAAAATTGCGTGTGTAGCCTTTTTCCTCTCGTGTAAATGGCGTGAACAGCATGTTAAAATATTCATCATCTATACCAATCCCCGTATCAACAACATCAATATACAATTGATTATTCTGGCTGCGGTTTACAGCAACAGTTACTTTACCTGCGTTAGTGTATTTAACGGCGTTATCAATCAAGTGATAAAAGATTTGATTAATTGAATACTCATCTCCGCGCACCAGCACATCACTTCCCGGCGGTGCTACATCAAACAGAACTTTTTTCGAATTTGCAATCGGTTCAAATTCTTTACGGAGCTTTTTCAGAATCTCGGTAACATTAACGGTTGTTGAACGGAAGGAATAATTTCCGGTTTGAAGCTCGGACATATTTAAGATAAGCTCAACCGTTCGCATAATCCGTTTGCCTTCCATATCAATCACGTCAAACGAACTCTTGAGTTCATCATCAACTTGGCTTTGGAGCTCTTCTTTAAGCATTGATGAAAAGTTAAGAATTACATTAAGCGGAGTTCTAATTTCGTGAGACATCTGCGCAAGGAACTCAGACTTTAGTCTATCTGATTTTTCCGCCTTTTCTTTTGCCTGAATTATTTCTTCTTCTACTTTTTTCTTTTCCGTAATGTCTTCAACAGTTCCTTCGTAGTATATAATTTCTCCATCGCTATTATTGATTGCGCGCGCGCTTTCTCTAACGTAAATGACTAATCCATCAGCGCGCCGCCACTTAGATTCAAATCCAAAAATTCTTCCCTTCAATTCCAATTCGCGCTGAAAAATATTCCGGGTAGTTGGATCAGCATAAATTTGTTCGGCATGCATTTTTTTAAGTTCTTCAAGATTATCAACGCCAAATATTTTTAACAGAGTAGGGTTGCCCATCAAGACTTGTCCATCCGGGGTTGTTCTGTACAAGCCAATAGTCGCGTTTTCATACAAACCGCGGAAACGGTTTTCACTTTCTCTTAAGGCTTCTTCAGCCAGTTTACGCTCAGTAATGTCTTGTTTAATTGCAACATAATAAGTGATTTCACCGGTAGAAGATTTTACCGGAGTGATTGTCATTTCCTCAGTGTACTCGGTTCCATCTTTTCTTTTATTTATGATTTCGCCGCGCCATGTTTCGCCAAGCGAAATTCTATTCCACATAAAATCATAGTAATCGTTAGCATGATGACTGCTTTTAAGAAAATTTGTTTTCTTTCCAAGTATTTCATTCAATGTGTAACCGGTTAATTTAGTAAATGCCGAGTTAACCCAAACCACCAATCCTTCTTTATCAGTAATTACTATGCCGTTTGCCGTGGCTTCAAGTGCGTTGCTTTGCAAATTTATTTGGTCTTCAACAGCTTTCTGTTCGGTTATGTCTATTATAAAACCCTCGAGCGCAGTTAGTTCATCATTAGAATCATTAAAAATTCCAACGCCCTGTTCCCAAACCCATTTATCATAACCGCTAGCTGTTTTAATTCTATAGATTAATTGATAAGGTCTTCTTTCTTCAATGGCTTTTTGCACTTGCTCAAAGATTTTCTTTCTATCCTCTTGATGAATTAAATTGTAGTAAGAAATTTCCTTATCGTCAATAAGTTGTTCCGGAGTATAGCCCGTAATTACCAAGGATTTATTGCTCACAAAATTCATAGACCAAATAGAATCAGCTTTGAATCTATAAACCAACCCGGGTAGATTATTGATGAGAGTATTTAACTGCCTCTGGCTTTCGTGCAGTGCTTCTTCTGCCCGCGTAGCTTTTCGCGAACCGATAGCTAAATTGTTGCTTGCTTCTTCTATTTTGCGCAAGTAAGCAGAGCTCTGATTTTCGTATCGGAAGAAAATAAATATTGCCACTAGCGTGAAAAAAATAGAAGATAAGACTAAGCCAAGCTGTGCAAACCGGAAAATTTGAGATTGCTTGGTTATAAGTTTGTTTAGCTCAACCTCTATAACCTCATTTTGATCAGAAATATGTCCGTAAGTGTGATTCCATTCTTTCAAAGTAGAATCACTTGGAGCTGCTTTTTCTCCTAATACCATTGCGAATTGTGCCCGGTATTCTCCGAGCAATTGCTGTAATGTTTGTACGCTTATTTTAAAAGAGAGATCATCAAATGGGATTAACGACATCAGAAACGAGTTGTTTTCTTCTGTAAGCGCAATAGAAAGAAGTTCTGCCTGGCTTATCTCGTCCCAAGCTTCTTTTTTGGTCTCCGCCGTCGGGTTGCTAAGTGTAATAATAGCCGCAGTTCTTGCTTTTGAGACGTGAGTTTCAATTTTTATTGCTGAATTAAAGACGTTTGTGTAAAGGAAATTTATTCTGTTCTGAATAAGAATATTGGCTATAGCTGTTACCAAAATAAATAGCGTAGCAAATGACGCAATTGCATAGATAAATTTTCTAGAGGACGATATTTTGTTCAGATGATTCACTTATAAAAATGCTATGCCAGCTTTCTCATTTGTAAAGCAATATATAACCCCAAGCCCCAAGCTTGGCGGAATAGTTTTTATCAACAACACATTTTTTACCGCTAAAAAAGTCTTTATAAACTCCAGCAGCTATTTCATCTTTCAATTGTGCTTCGACAGAAACTCCGGAAATATTGAAAAGAGCAAAAATCTTTTTGCCTTCTTTTTCTCTAACAAAAGAGAAAACAGATTCATTATTTGTAACAACTTTTTGAAATTCTCCACCGCTTGCGCCGTTCCACAAAGCTTTATTCTTTTTCTTAAGGTCAAATAATTGAGTGTACAGATTCCTCATTTCGCTTTGCTTCCACTCGATAGGATCTTTTTCAAAAAACAAAAGGCGCTTATCTAAATCGGCTTCTTGTCCTGAGTAAACTAGCGGCATTCCCGGAACTACGTTCGAAAGTACGGCAAACATTTTTCTAGCGTCGCCAAATCTTTCTTTGTCAGTTCCATTCCAAGTGTTTTCATCGTGATTAGAAGTAAAAGTCATTCGGTAAGCATCTTTAGGATACTCTATTTTTTCCTTTTCAAAATGATTATAAAAATCCGCCGCGGTTTTCTCTTTTTTGCCAACTCCTACAAATAAATCTTTTAGCTGCCAGTCGTAAGTCATATCAAATGCTTCGTGCAATTCTGGTTCTGTTGCTTCGGCAAGCATGAATATTTTTTTCTTCGATTCGAGTTGCGGTCTAAGCCAAGTCCAGAATTCAAGCGGAACCATTGCGGCTACATCGCATCGGAAACCATCTATGTTGCATTCATCAAGCCAGAATTTCATTGCGTCACGCATCGCATTCCACAATTCTTTGTTTTCATAATTCAAGTCGGCAACATCACTCCAGTCAAATGGAGAAACGAATTTGCCATCTTTGTCTTTAGTATAAAATTCCGGATGAGTTTTCATCCAGACATTATCCCAAGAAGTATGATTTGCAACCCAATCAATAATAACATACATGCCTAGCTTGTGCGCTTGCTTAACAACAGCTTTAAAATCTGCAAGTGTTCCAAACTCAGGATTGAGGGCTGTATAATCTTTAACAGAATAATAACTGCCAAGTGTTCCTTTTCTGTTTAATTCACCAATTGGATTAACCGGCATAAACCAAAGAATGCCAACATTCATCTTTTTCAATTTTGGCAGATGAGAAGTAAAAGCGTTTAGCGTTCCTTCTTTTGTGTATTGACGAAGATTCACTTCATAAATGGAAATATTTTTTGACCAAGAGGGGTGCTCTTTTTGTTTCTTTTCAGTTTGGGCCGATAGTGTTGAAAATAAGATTGAGTGAAAAAA
>DAIEQT010000055.1 GCA_027347545.1 Ignavibacteria bacterium
GCAAAACTTTGTCGCGAGCGTAACTATCCCAAAGTACCGAAGCCGCTTTAACGCCAGCGCGGTGCGCTGCAATTACATCAGCGGGTGCGTCGCCGATCATCATGACTTTGTTTCTATCTAGGTTGAATTTCTCGACGAACATATCAATGCCTTCGCGGGAAGGTTTGCTTTCCTTTACATCATCGCCGGTAACAATCATATCAAATAAATCATAAACGCCAATTTCTTTTAACGTTATTGTTGCTGAGTCTTTCCCTTTACCGGTGTAAATAGAAAGGGGAATATTTTTCGATTTTATGAATTGTAATATCTCAATCATCCCCGGATAAATATCTGCCATCAGCTGATGCTGAGAAGAGTAGAAATCAAAATAATCCTTTCTCGCTTCGTGGTAATCGTGTTTCATCCATTCTTGTAGAATTACATCTTCAGTTGGTCCAAACATGGCAATGATTTCTTCGTTCGAAACCCGCTTGTTCAGATACTTTTGCGTTACATGGTTAAAGGAAGAAAAAATAAGTTCGTTTGTAGAAGTCAGCGTTCCGTCAACATCAAAAATGAATCCATCAAAATTTCTCAACATTACCTCATTATAAAAATTGTAAGTTTTCCGTTATAACTTAAAGCGGCATATTTATTTTCATCAAGCTGGTAAAGCGATTTTACTTCTGCAAAATCCAGTCTAAGAACTTCTTTCAGTAATTGTTTCTCTTCTGCTTCATAAATAACACCGTTATAAACAAAAAACACTTTCTTTTCGAATTCGAAAAAATTATATGAATTATTTGGCAGATTATATCTTAGCTTAAAATCATCCACCATTACTTCATCTTTAACAGAAAAGATAAACAACTTTTCGTTTCTTGAGATTAAATAAAGGTTCTTTTGGCTTACAGAGTAGAAGAATTTAGAATTCACTTTAATATTTTCGAGCCGCCAGTTTAGCCGTCCAAGCAAAAAATTTATTGAGTGGAAAACGCTGTCTGCCGATACAACAAAAATACTCTTGCCGTCGGTTTCTAAATCCGATTTAGAGAAGTTAGATAGTTCTTCTTCTTGCCAGCGCCAGATTAGTAAGCCGGAGTTTGCATCAATGCTATTAAGAGAGCCATCGCTTCTTGTAAGAACTAATTTATTGTTAAGCAAGATTGGTTTTGTATATAAAGTGTCTTTCTGATCTCCGTTTTGCCAATATTCTTGCAAGGTTTCTAAATCCAAACAAGAAATTTTACCGCCCGCCATTCCAAAAACAACCGCTGCTTTGGAATTGGTTTGCTTCGGAATCATGAGTTCATTTGAGCCGGTGTAACTAAACGCAAAAAGTGGAGTTGTAATTTTGTCTTCAACGCCAATTGATTGCAACTGAGAGCCGGTTTCAATATCGAAAGTATTGATGTCGTTGTTATCAGTTGCTATCACAAGAATGTTTTCAACGAGAACCGGTTGAACAGAAATACTTCCCGCGGTTTGCTGTTTCCATAAAACTTTTCCGGTTGTATCAGAGCTTACAATGCTTCCATCTTGAGTAAACGAAAAGAATTTCCCTTCAAAGTAATTTGTGAATACAGCAGTGGAATCGAGCTGAATTGTTCTTAGAGTTTCAGCAGTAATATCTCTGGGTATAACAACTTTTTCGTTTGTCCTTTTCTTTTGCGCTGTAATAGAAATGCATAGACACAAAAAAATAAGTATAAGCAGTGAGTGTTTCATAAGTTTTTCAATTGCTAATTCCCGATGATTGTCCGAAGGATTACTTCGTAACATCGTGGGTTACTCTTTATAACGAAGGTCGAAGATTAAATGCTTCGACCGGGTTTAAATAAAGACCTTCCCTTCCGCTTCGCGTTGCTTCGCAAAGTCGAAGCGAGGCGAGTTGGGAAGGGTTGGGATGGGCTTTTATTTTTCGGTTTCAAAATTACGCAATTCGTCTTCCGATTAGAAATGCCCCAATTTTGGGCTTGAGAAAACGTTAAATTGTAAAGCCAGCCCCATTTTCATATATTTTGCCCGCTAATTTCAAAGAGTTTATGAATAAAATCCGCAATTTCTGCATTATTGCTCACATAGATCACGGTAAATCAACTATCGCTGATGGGCTGCTTGAGTTTACGCATACAATTTCTAAGCGTGAGGCTAAGGAACAACTGTTAGATAGTCTGGATTTGGAGCGCGAGCGCGGCATTACTATTAAGTCGCACGCAATCCAAATGAAGTATGAAGCCCAAGATGGCGGGCATTACACGCTAAATTTAATTGACACTCCCGGTCACGTAGATTTTTCTTACGAAGTTTCCCGCTCGCTCGCAGCTTGCGAAGGCGCTATTTTAGTTGTTGATGCCGCTCAGGGAGTTGAAGCTCAGACGATTAGCAATCTTTACATGGCTATTGATGCCGGGCTTGAAATCATTCCGGTTATTAATAAGGTTGATCTTCCAAGCGCAATGGTTGATGTTGTTAGTCATCAGATTATGGATTTGATTGGCTGCAAACAAGAAGAAATAATTTTAGCCAGCGCAAAGACCCGTTTAGGTATAGATCTGATTTTGGAAGCAGTAGTTAAACGTGTTCCTCCGCCAGCCGGTGATGAAAGCGCTCCGCTTCAAGCTTTGGTTTTTGATTCTGTTTTTGATTCCTACCGTGGCGCTGTTGCATACGTTAGAATTTTTAATGGTGTCTTGAAAGAGAAAGATGAAATCAGATTTTTTATTAATGATAAAAAACTTTTAGCTGAAGAAGTTGGAACGTTAAAACTTGGTAGAATAAAAGCAACTGAACTGAAAGCTGGAAACGTTGGCTATCTAATTGCCGGCATAAAAGAGATTCACGAAACCAAAGTTGGCGATACTGTAACTCATGTTAAGAACGGTGCTGAGCATCCACTGCCTGGCTACAAAGATATTCTGCCAATGGTCTTTAGCGGATTGTATCCGACTAATACTGACGAATACGAGAACCTACGTGAAGCGTTGGAAAAATACCGTTTGAATGATTCATCCGTTAGTTACGAGCCGGAAACTTCTGTAGCGCTTGGCTTTGGTTTCCGCTGCGGCTTTCTCGGAATGCTACACATGGAAATTGTTCAAGAGAGATTAGAACGCGAATTTGGCCAATCTTTAGTAACAACACTACCAAACGTTGAATATTGGGTTTTTAAGAGAAATGGGGAAAAAGTAATTGTTGATAATCCAGCTGAGATGCCTGCTGTTGGTGATATAGAAAGAATAGAAGAACCTTATGTTAAAGCGCAGATTGTTACTCCAAGTGAATACGTTGGTAATTTAATGCAGCTCGCAATGGATAAGCGCGGCATTTACAAAAACACAACTTACATTGATCCAACCCGCGCGGATTTGTCTTACGAATTTCCACTATCAGAAATTATTTTTGATTTCTACGATAAGTTAAAATCAATCTCACGTGGGTATGCCTCATTCGATTACGAGTTCATCGGCTACCGTGAATCTGACTTGGTGAAGATTGATATTCTACTCAACAACGAAAAAGTTGACGCTCTTT
>DAIEQT010000066.1 GCA_027347545.1 Ignavibacteria bacterium
GTTGGGAACTACATCAATTCCAACTGCTGAATCAATGCGCAAAATGATGCCGAAGGAAGACGTATGGCCGATCAGCGATACATGGTTCTATCACGATTTTCATAATGGACAAAAAGAATTTCGTACGGCAATTGATTCACTTTACGGCAAGCCGGAAACACCAGATGAGTTTTGCATTAAAGCTCAAATGATAAATTATGAAAGTCATCGCGCAATGTTTGAGAGTTGGAACAGTAAACTCTGGAATAACACAAGTGGAATTTTACTGTGGATGACTCATCCCGCATGGCCAAGTACAGTTTGGCAAGTTTATTCGTGGGATTATGAAACGTTCGGCTCATACTTCGCTTCGAAAAATGCTTGCGAACCGATTCATGTTCAGATGAATCTTAGTGATAATAAAGTTTCGGTAATCAATACATCATTAGAAAGCATTGAAGATGCAAAAGTAAAGTTGGAATTCTTTGACATGAATGGAAAGAGTTTATTCGTTGATGAATTGATAAAGGATATTACTCTCAACAAATTAACATACTTTTTTACACCGCAGTGTCCAGCAAATTTGCCATCGAGTTTTCTAGCGAGATTATTACTAACCGATTCTAAAGGAAATGAAATATCCAGAAATGATTATTGGAAGAACAATTCTACTAAAGGTGATTTCAAAAGTTTCAATATTTTACACAAAGTAAACATCGCTGGAAATCAAATTGAATTGAATAAGCAGAAGCATCTGTTGAAATTTGTTGTTGAAAATCTGAGCAGTGAAATAGCAATTGCAGTTAAGCTAAATCTTGTTGATGAAAACAATATAGTGGTTTTACCAGCCTATTTTTCTGATGGCTATTTTAATTTGTTACCACTGGAGAGAAGAGAAGTTAATGTTACTTGCGATGTTTTATTAGCTCAAGAATTAAAAGTTAGAGCAACCGGTTACAATCTAACTGAAAGCATTATTTTAAAAATTAAAAAGTGAACAATACAGAAGAAAGATTGGGAAAGGCAATGAACAGAAGAGTAAAATTGCTATTTATTCAAATCAGCATACTTGTTTTATTAAGCTCTGGTTATAATTATTCGGTGAATACAATTACTGCAAGCAATCCTTACATACAATATTTCGGAAGATGGGATTTTACAGACCATAATGCGCCGAGTCATTCATGGCCGGGTACATATATCTATGCGGAATTTGAAGGCACCAGTATTGGTATAAGAATGAATGATAATTTTTGCTACTATAATGTTTACATTGATGGAAAATTTCATTCAATATTTCATTCTACACTTTCTGGTGTAAACTCTTACACAATAGCAAGCGGGTTAACAAACGGACAGCACACTTTCCTGATCACAAAAAGAAATGAAACATCATGGACTAAATTTGTATTTAACGGAATGATTTTAGATGACGGCAAAAATCTTATTCCACCAAAAGAAAAGCCAGTAAGAAAAATTGAATTTGTTGGTGACTCATTTACATGCGCATCCGGTAACGAAGCAACCGAATTGGGAACTCCGGCAGATGTTAACAAAGTAACAAACCTAGATTTAGGATTTGGTCCTCTAACAGCGAATCATTTTGAAGCTCAATATCAAATGTCCAGCATTTCTGGTTATGGAATGGTGATGGATTATTTGGGAAATGTTAGCGGAAATGTTCCGTTATATTTTGATAGAGCCCTCATCATTTCGGGAAACCCGAAATGGGATTTTTCAAAGTTCCTTCCAAATGTGGTTGTAGTTTGTCTCGGTTTGAATGATTACAACGGTTTTGGAGGTTACACAAACGGAACTGTATCGGCTTCCAACAAAGAATTATTCAAAACAAAGTATCATCAGTTTATAACAACACTTCGTAATGTTTATCCTGGTGTTAAGATTATGGCTTTCGCTGCTCAGGTTGATTGGATATTGGCAACTGTAAAAGAAATTGTAGAAGAAGAAAAAATATCCGGTTACAATGATGTATCCTATGCGGATTTTCCATATTACACCGGCGGATACGTAAATAACGGTCATCCGAATGTTGTTACGCATAGAAAAATTGCGGATCGCTTAATCGCTGCAATCGAAACAATCAATGCGTGGACTCTGGCTGTAAATAATATTCCACCAAAGATTGTTAAGATTCCTTCTAAGCACCAATTCACCGTTTATGAAAATACATATACACTTTTAGTCCAGACAGATAAGTATTCAACTCTTCGCTTCAGCACTCAAGACAAAGTTTACGATAAAATGGAAAATGTTTTTACTACTACCGGAAAGAATCTTCACTCAGTTACAATCCCATGCCAACATAATAAGGAATACACATTGTTTGTAAGAGGTGCCGATGTTTTTGGTAATAAAATGGATACATCTGCGGTAATAAATTTCAAAGTTGATACAACAAAAACTCTTCTTAATTGGAAAATACTCGGCTATGATGATTCAAAATGGAAAACAGGCACTGCTCCGTTAGGAAGCGGAAATATTGCAACGAATAAAACTCACATAGCTCATGTAACAACAGCATACTTTAGAAAGAAAGTTACAATTGATGATGTAAGCAAACTTACCGGTCTCGGATTTTTAGTGAAGAGGAATGATGGCGCAGTGGTTTATTTGAATGGATATGAAATTCAGCGTGTTAACGTTCCGACTGATACAGATTTACTTTACAATTTGTTTGCTACTTCCGCAAAGTCCTTAAATTCAGTTGTTGTAATAAATGCCGCCAGCGGATTAAGTAAACTGAAAACGGGAGAGAATCTTTTTGCTGTTGAAATGCATTCTAGTTCTAATGTTGCCGAAATTGTTTTTGATTCGCAACTGTTCGACAGCAATAACAAAATAGTCTTCAAGCTTGGCTCGGATTGGACTTATTATGACGCGGGAAATATGCCGGCTGATCAAATAGGAAATAAAACAACTGATGTTGAAGATGAACCTAGACCAACTGATTTTTACTTAGCACAGAATTATCCAAATCCGTTCAATCCAGAAACTACAATTAGCTACACAATCCCGTCAAACCTGCCTGACGGCAAGGCAGGCGTGAAAGGTCAAACGATAAACGTAACATTAAAAGTTTACGATGTTCTTGGAAGAGAAGTTGCTACATTGGTAAATGAATACAAGCAAGCGGGAGAGTACATTGTTACATTTAACGTAGAGACTTGCCGCGGCAAGTCTTTACCTAGTGGTATATATTTCTACAGATTACAAGCCGGAAGTTATATTTCAGCAAAGAAAATGACTCTACTAAAATGATTTACGTAACAAAGTTTCAGTAAGGAAAATTCATGAAGTGCAGCTCATGCGTAACTTAAGTGATTAATAGACTAGCTCAAAAGTAATGTAGAAAATTATTATTTTGGAGTCATCTGAATGAAAAAAAACATACTGCTTGTAACTATTCTCCAATTGATTCTTGCCTTAAATACTATAGCTCAGACAACCGGACAGCTTGAGAATTTTGACGATGGAAACATTTCAAAATGGGACGCTGATCAGAGCACATATAAACTCTCGGCAGAAAATCAATCACTCAAAATTGAATATAACAGAGACGGAACAAGCGCTGCGGCTTGGTACAATTTCAACTACACAAATGGTTCGATAATAGATATAACAAAGAATCCAATAATTATTATTCGGTTGAAATCAACAGTAAATACTACTTTTGCAATAAAACCTACGTCAACAGAAAATGTTCCGCTAATAACAAACTCAATTTCTGGCGATGGAGTTTGGCGGACTGTAAGATTTAACGTAAGTGCGGCGGGAAGTAAAAAGTTTGATAAAATATATATGTACTTTGATGGAGGAACAACAACTAAAAAAAGCGGTACAATCTGGTTTGATGAAATTAGAATGGGTGATTCAACTCAAAGTGCATTTCCGGCAGATTGGACAACCCTAGACCGCGCAATTACTTCAGCACAAAATCTTTTACATAATTCAACAGAGGGAAATGGCGAAGGAAATTATCCCGCCGGTTCAAAAGCGATTTTGCAAGTTGTTATCAACTCTATGATTGCGATTCGTGCGCAAGGATCTAAAGAGCAAAATGTTGTAGACAAAGCTGAGTGGGATTTATCCGATGCATGTGTAAAATTTGAAACATCTGCAATAACAAATCCAACAAACCTTGTTGATAAAAAAACTACCAAAGAAACTAAATATTTGTATTTGAATATGCTTCAATTGCAGCAACGATCGCTGCTATTTGGAATGCATGATGCTACTGGATATGGCGTTGGCTGGTCCGGTGATGATAGTAGAAGTGATATTAAAGATGTATGTGGAGATTTTCCGGCTTTGTTCAGTGAAGATCTAAACAAAGTTGAACTGGAAAATGAAGTTGAGAGATTGCGAAATAGATTATTAGCTGCTTACAACGGAGGCTCGGTAATTACAATGCCTTGGCATCAATACGATCCTGACGGAGTGGGATTTTATTTTGCAGACGCTAAAGGAATTAGAGTTGTAGCAAATATTTTACCAGGCGGAAGCAGGCATGCAGAGTACAAAGCAAAGCTTAATAAGATTGCAAGGTTTTTCAAAACATTGCGTGGAAGTAAAGGAGAATCTATTCCGGTAATTTTTAGACCCTATCATGAACATAGCGGAAATGCATTTTGGTGGGGACCGGGTTTAACAACGACCAATGAATACAATCAATTGTGGCAGTTTACTCAAATGTATTTACGAGATTCTCTCAATGTTCATAATTTGATTTACGCTCTTTCGCCAATGCTTTATGATGTAGATACCAGCGAAAAATATTTCAATATTTATCCGGGCGATAATTATGTAGATATCTTTGGCTCAGATTATTATTTCTCGACAAGTTCTACAATTAATTCGAACCAGATGATGAACGGCTTGCGTATAATTGTTAATCAAGCAAAGAAACGAAACAAAATATCTGCTCTTACAGAAGTTGGGCAAGAAAATTTGCCAACAAGTAATTGGTTCACAAAGTACTTGCTTAATCCAATTAAAGCTGATACGGTTGCAAATAATATTATTTATGCGGCTGTTTGGAGGAATGAAAGCACTTCTCATCATTTTGCACCCTTTCCTGGAGACGCAACAGTACCCGACTTTTTGAATTTCTATAATGATCCTTTTACAGTTTTTCAAAAAGATTTGCCAAATATGTATATCCTTCCGGCAGAAGATAAATCCGCGCCAAAGTTCGTATCTAAGCATGATGCAACTTTGATTAGTACAACAAAACTGGTTACGCTTGCAGTCGAAACTGATGAAAGAGCATTTCTGCGTTATAGCGTTATTGATGAATCTTACGATCAAATGAAAAATCAATTCTCTATTGGAGAGGGAAGCTTTAAACACTCTGTGCAGATTGAAGGAACTCAAGGAGAAGTGAAAACTATCTACGTTCAAGCTAAGGATGTTTTTGGAAATAAAACAACAACATCACTCATTGTGAAATACAAAGTTGATACGCTGCAAACACCAATAGCTTGGACCGACAAAAGATATCCAACAACAACATGGAAAAAGGGAACTGCCGCATTAGGAACAGACTCTAGTGCAATAACAAAAGTAAATTCCGTACAAACAATTTATGTTAAGAACAATTTTAATTATAACACTGCGGATTCATCGCTCTTGATCACAGTTAATTATAAGGGTGGAGTTGCGATATATCTAAACAATACAGAAGTGGGGCGCTTTGGTTTACCAACCGGAACAGCTTTAGAATACAACACTTCTCCAACTTCAAATGCTGTTGCAACAAACTCAATTACAATAAGCAAGAAGGTAAATGCTTCTTTGCTGGCGTTATTGCAGAAAGATGCAAACTCAATTTCGTTTGAGGTGCATGGAAGTCCAACAGAATTAACTCAC
>DAIEQT010000069.1 GCA_027347545.1 Ignavibacteria bacterium
CTTGGGAAATGCTTTCGTTAAAAATGAGTTCGGTTCAGAGCTTATGATTCCCAAAGAAGATGAGTTCTTGCTCGATTTGATGACAACGGAAGCCGATAAATTTGGTGTAACTTTAGAACATTCACCCATAGCTGATGCTTACATTGATGAATCTACAAAATTATTTCTTGGTGAAATCGAAGGTACTTTTTTAAGCACTCCAGGACACACTCCCGGCGAAGTTAGTTTGTATTTCGAAAAGGAAAAGGCTTTGTTTTCGGGAGATGTTTTGTTCAAAGAAAGCATTGGGAGAACAGATTTGTGGGGTGGAAATCATGAAACATTGCTGCGATCAATAAAAACAAAATTACTTATTCTGCCCGATGAAGTTAAAGTGTTTCCCGGACACGAATCATCAACTACAATTGGGCATGAAAGAACTAGGAATACTTTTTTGATTGATTGATTTACCACGTTTCAAGCAATATATTTAAAACGAAATTTATGGCCTAAAGCATGAACAGCTACAGAGACAAATTCAAAATTCTTTCAGCACTAGCATTTGTATACATCATCCTTTTTGAGTTTGTTCTTCCAGTAAATAAGTTTCTTCCAAAGCCTACAATTCTGCTTGAATCATTCATGCATGTCTGGCAAGATTACAGCCTTCTTGCGGGAATGCTGATTACAACTGGCACAATCTATTTTGCTATCGGGTTTAGTTTATTTCTTTTGTGGATATTCAGAGGTTCCCTTATCAAGTTTTTCTTAAGCTTTTCGCAATCTCTTGAAGTATTGCAATTCTTCAAGTCGATCCCAATCTTCCTTATAATACTTATGACTGCGTTTTGGTTTGATGGTTTAGAGCTTGCAAAAATTATCTTTACAATATTAATTACGTTTATAAACCTGTCCAGAGTATTAGCTAAGGAACTTATCCGCACTAAACCGGAATATGTATCAGTTGGGTTGAGCTTAAATCCGGATAAAATTTATTCAGAAGTTTACTGGAAAGCATCGTTACCAAACTTACTCGAACTCGCAATACGTTTTCAGAGAATTCTTTGGCTCATTGTTCTCACTTATGAATTTGTTGCAATGTCTTTTGGTATGGGTACAATAATGCGTCTTGCACTGCAGTATAGAGACTTTGGTGCAATTATCGTGATTGGCATAATTCAAGCGTTGTTGATTTGGTTTGGAACTGTAATAATAAAATTTGTGAAGAAGAAAATTGCTTTCTGGGAATCATAAAAATGAAATTTGAGAATATTAGTAAAACCTTTGCTTACAAAAACGGTTTGAAAGTAAAACTGCTGGACGATATTTCCCTTGATGTAAAAGAAGGAGAGATAACGAGTTTGTTGGCTTCAGCCGGTTCGGGAAAGAGTACGCTTCTCAAAATATTATGCGGATTGGAACTGGTTGATTCCGGACAGAGGATTGATGCACAGACTTGTTTAATTCCTTCTCAGCCATCAAGCTTCCCGTGGATGAATGTTACCGAGAATATTTTGTTTGCAAATGAAAGGCTTGATGAGCAAACTCAGAAAAAACTTGTGCATTTAGTCGGATTAGAAGGATACGAAAATCATTATCCGAACAATAAAAGCTTGGGATTCCGCTTTCGAATTGCGATTGCTAGGGCTTTAGCGGTTAACCCAAAATTAATATTATTGGATGAACCGTTTGCAGCGATGGATCAGAAAACAAAGCTGGAGATGCTTCAGCTAATTGTTGATTTGAACAAAGAGAACAAAACAACAATCTTGCTTGCAACTTCAAATCTTAGTGAAGCACTTCTGGTATCCCAGACAATTTTGTTTATGAAAAAGGGAAGCACTGGCAATCTACCATCCGAAAAAACCGAATACTCTTCTAGCAATATTTTGGATAGAATGAATTCAACTTCTTATTCTGAATATCTTACAAATTCCGAAAAGATTGCAGAAAGTTTCGCCACACATCAGTCATTCACAATTTCGCTCTAAAATGAAAAGCAAAATAGAACAACTCGAAAAGCTCCGCGAAGAATCCAAAACCGGCGGAGGCGAAGATAAAATTCGTGTCCAGCATGAAAAGGGAAAACTCACTGCCCGCGAAAGGATTCAACTGCTTGTTGATGAAGGAAGTTTTTCTGAAGTTGATATGTTTGTTAAACACAGAAGCAGTGATTTTGGACTTGAGAAACAGAAATATTCCGGCGATGGAGTTGTAACCGGCTTTGCTAAAATTAATGGAAGACAGATTGCGCTTTTCAGTCAAGACTTTACTGTGTTCGGTGGTTCATTATCGGAAACAAACGCTGAAAAGATTTGCAAGATTATGGATATGGCGCTCAAACTTGGAATCCCGGTTATCGGACTAAATGATTCCGGCGGTGCGCGCATACAAGAAGGTGTAAATAGTTTAGGTGGCTATGCGGATATTTTTCTACGTAACACATTAGCTTCCGGCGTCGTTCCTCAAATCTCTGCAATACTTGGTCCATGTGCCGGCGGCGCTGTTTACTCACCGGCTATTACAGATTTCGTGTTCATGGTTAATCACACGAGCCACATGTTTGTAACCGGACCAAATGTTGTTAAAACTGTTACCCACGAAGAAGTAAGCTTCGAAGACCTTGGCGGGGCAGAAACGCACGCAACAAAAAGCGGCGTTGCTCATTTTGTATTTGATAGTGAAGTAGAAATACTTGAAAACATTAGAAAGATTGTTGGTTTTTTGCCTCTTAATTGGAAAGACAATGCGCCGGAAACCAAGTTTGATTTCTCTTCAAATCTGATCAATGAAAAATTAGATTCTGTTATTCCGGATACTCCCAACAAGCCCTACAATATGCACGATGTAATTCAGTTACTTATTGATGATGGTGATTTCTTAGAAGTACAGCCAAACTATGCTCAGAACATTATTGTTGGGTTTGGTAGGGTTGGCGGTGTTTCTGTTGGTGTTGTAGCAAATCAGCCAGCTGTTTTAGCTGGTGTTCTGGATATTAATGCTTCCGTAAAGGGCGCGAGATTTGTTCGCTTCTGTGATGCTTTTAATATCCCTTTACTTGTACTTGAAGATGTACCCGGATTCTTGCCCGGAACAGAACAAGAGTGGAATGGCATAATTCGTCACGGAGCTAAATTGCTATTTGCTTTCTGTGAGGCTACAGTTCCAAAAGTTACAGTGATAGTTAGAAAAGCTTACGGCGGCGCTTACGATGTAATGAATTCGAAACACATTCGTGGCGATTTCAATTATGCTTGGCCGAGCGCGGAGATAGCTGTAATGGGACCGAAAGGTGCGGTCGAAATAATCTTTAAGAAGGAAATCTCTCAAGCTGATGATAAAGCAGAAAAACTTAATGAAGTTTTATCATTCTACATAGACAAGTTTACTAATCCTTACATTGCTGCAGAACGCGGATTTATTGATGAAGTAATTATTCCAAGAGAAACCCGTCTGAAAATCATTCAGGCATTTCAGCTACTCAAAACTAAGGTTGATTCAAACCCTAAAAAGAAGCATTGTAATATTCCGCTCTAAAACTAAGTTGTTGTTTTTTCTATCTTAATTCATATTAGAATAATAAGTAGCTTGACATTATTTCTGTATGGGCTTAAATTGCAACCAAAATTCAAACTTACGGAGTCGTGTGTGAAGAAACTGCTCATCTTACCGATGATGGTGATTAGTGTGTTCATTATTGCTGCTTGCTCAACACTCAAATCATCAACTAACTTACCCCAACAATATTCCAAAATAGCAATTCCAGACACCGTAAAGACTATAGAGAGTAAATCTATGGTAAACCAGATGATGGAGAGTGCTCGCCGTGACTACGTTAACGCGCTTTACCAGCAGAAACTTGGTTTTAAGACGGAAGCAGTCAACTACTTTGAATCATCCTTATCTACAATAAATAAATTAAGTTATTACCCGGAAATAGAAGACAACGAAGCTTTCGATGAGTTGGAAGGCTCGATAGTAGAAGACTACCAAAAATTAGTTGCTAGCTTTGATGAATTACCTGAAGATGTTTCGTTTAGTGCTTTGAAAGAATGGATGGACAATAAGATTACTGATGTTGAAGCTGTAGCAGATGTTGAAGAGGATTCGACTGCAGTTAGTGAAGAACAGGCTGAAGCAGAAAAAAGTACAATCGTCCGGGTTGGAGATTTCCCCCTTGAAGTAAACAATCACGTTGAACAATGGATTGAATACTTTACCGGAAGAGGACGCAAGCATATGGAATTGTGGTTATCCAGATCCGGCAAATATTTCCCAATGATGGCTAAGATATTCCAGGAAGAAAAAGTCCCTCAGCAGTTAATCTTCCTGAGCATGGTTGAAAGCGGTTTGAATCCATTTGCGCGTTCCTGGGCAAGAGCTGTAGGTATGTGGCAATTTATTAAAGGAACAGGAAAGCTCTACGATTTGAAAATTAATTTTAACATAGATGAACGCAGAGATCCGGGAAAAGCTACCAGAGCTGCAGCTAGGCATTTAAGAGATTTATACATGTCTCTTGGTGATTGGAATTTAGCTTTAGCTGCTTATAATAGCGGCGAAGGAAGAGTAAAAAAAGCGGCTAGAAGAGCCGGTATAAGTACATCTACTCCTAAAGAAATGCAAAGCTATTATAACGATGAATCAATGAAGAGTTTTTGGTCAATTCGAAAATACCTTCCTAAAGAAACAAGAAGTTATGTTCCCCAATACATTGCTGTTACTTTAATTGCAAGCCAGCCGGATAAATTTGGCTTCAACGATATACAATACATGAAGCCGCATGATTTTGCTACCTTTACAATTAACGAAGCTTATGACTTAAACATTTTAGCTAAATGCGCGGGAATCAGTTTGGAGTTATTGAAGGAATTAAATCCGGAATTAACTCAGAACTCAACTCCTCCAGGTTATGATGGCGGCTATCCGTTAAGAATTCCGGCAAAAACTCTAGAAGCTTTTGCAGAAAATGTAAAGAATATTCCTGACGATGCTAAAGTTCAATTCCTCACTCATATTGTTAAGCCGGGTGAAAAGCTTTCTCAAATTGCTAAGAAGTATGATGTTAGTATCTCTGAATTAGCAGATGTTAATAATGTTTCAACACGCAAAAGATTAATTAGCGGAAGAGAATTAAAAATACCTACATCCAGAGTTAACGATTACGATTTTGTTGTGAACACAGATGAACTGCCGGCTGTTGAAGCTGATTTCAACTCGTTAGGTAGTAAACCATCTTACACTTTGCATTTAACAGACGCAACTAACGCAGAGCAATTTGCCAAGCTGTATCAAGAAAACGCTAATGCTAACGGTGATACAATTGCTTACATAGTTCCGGAAGGCAAAAGCGCAATCAAGTATGTTGTTAAGAGCAAAGATAACCTGGTTAATATTTCCGATTTGTTTGGTGTTAGAATAGCCGATATTCGTAACTGGAACAACTTGCCTTATACATCCCGCGCCAGAGTTGGACAAGAATTGACTATCTATGTTCCAAACGATAAGGTTGATTACTATGCTTCAATAGACAAGATGAACGAAACTGAAAAGGGAAGTTTACTTTTTGTCAATAGCGGCGATTCCTAAATCGAACATAGAATTAAATCCGGCGAAACACTCTCCAGCATAGCTACTAAATATGGTGTTACAGTAGCTCAGTTAAAATCTTGGAATAACTTAAAAAGTAACAGCATTCAGCGTGGTAGAAAGTTAATGGTTTATAATGGTGATGGAGCTGCATCAAAACAAGTAGCAACAAACTCAAGCGGAAAAGCCACAAAGTATAAAGTTAAAAACGGCGATTCACTTGGAAAAATTGCTCAGAAATATGGTACAACTGTAGCGCAACTTAGAAAATGGAACAGTCTTCAATCAAACAGATTATTGAAAGGGCAATATCTAACAATTCACGGAAAAGAAACTGTTAGTTCAATAGGTGATAACGCACCACGTAAAGATGGCAACTTAACCAGTTATACAATTAAGCTGGGCGATTCCATTGGCGAAATTGCGGAAAGCTTTGACGTAACGATTAGCGAAATTAAATCTTGGAATGGATTGAAATCTGATAAGTTAGTCGCCGGAAAGTCTTTAGTGATTTATTCAGATGCTTCGGTTTCAAATGAAACTACTGTTAAACCGAAAACTGAAAAGAAGAAAGCCGATACTTCAAAAGTAGAAAAGGAAAGCGCTGTAACCAAAAAAGTTTCTTCAAAATCTACAACTAGCAGCAAAGTTACACTCTACAAAGTAAAGCAAGGTGAGAATCTTGAAGTTCTAGCTGGCAAATTCAAAGTTAGTGTTGATGAATTGAAAGAGTGGAATAACTTGAAAGGCAGCAAGATTGTTGAAGGACAGGCCATTCTAGTTTACACTTCCGCAAAATCTGATAAGAAAGCTGCTGGTGTAAGTGATGCGTTTACAGTTTACAATGTACGCGATGGTGAAAATCTCTGGACTATAGCTAAAAAGAAGAATGTTAAAGTTGCCGATTTGATTACTTGGAATAATTTGAAAGACGAAAAAGTAAAAGTTGGTCAGAAACTTAAAATTCAGAATTAGTTCGTTCATTAAATAATAATAAAAGCTGTTAGTGGTGCCCTCAATATTCCGAGGAGCTGAGAACACACCCTTGAACCTGAACTGGGTAATGCCAGCGTAGGAAGACGGGCAGAATAATTAAGTATGCCGTTTTCGCTGCCGTAAATAAGGCAAGTTCGAACGGCTTTTTCATTTTAAAGGAGGTATGATGAAATACTTAATTGTTCTTCTATTATTTGCGCAATCGGTCTTTGCGCAGCAAACAATAACCGCTAAGGTTGTAAACTCATCCGATAATCACCCAATCCAATACGCATCTGTAACTGTTGAAGGGAAAACGATTGGAGCAGCAACTGTTGAGGGCGGTATATTCATTCTGAAAGGTGAGCTCACTGAACAAGATGTTCTTATTGTTGCTCATGTTGGTTTTGAAACGAAAAGAATTCCGGTAAAAGATTTATTAAACCAAAGTATTGAAGTCATCTTTCTTATTCCCAAATTGATTTCGAGCCAAACGATTCTTGTTAAAGGCAGCATTGGCATTGAAGGTCAATCTCCGGTGAGCTTTTCAAAAGTTAAGCGGGAAGAATTTATTCCAAATTACACAAACCAAGATGTGCCGGAACTTTTAAGCTATCTTCCTTCAGTAACTTTTTATTCTGAGAATGGAAATGGAATTGGCTATAACTATTTAAGCATTCGCGGATTTGATCAGCGGAGAATTTCTGTTTCGGTAAATGGAATTCCTCAAAACGATCCTGAAGACCATAATGTTTACTGGTTAGACTTCCCGGATTTAATTGAGAACACAGATTTAATCCAAGTGCAGCGCGGTGCCGGTTCTGGAATCATCGGCTATCCGGCAATTGGCGGTTCAGTCAATATTATTACCTCTTCATTTTCGGATAGACCACGCTTCGAATTAACTTCATCAATGGGAAATTACAACACAAGAAAAAATTCTCTTTTGGTTTCAAGCGGATTAATCGGGAACAAATATTCTTTTTCAGCAAAGCTTTCTCAAACCAAAAGCAGCGGCTACAGAGATTACAGTTGGGCTGATTTGAAATCATATCACATCAGCGCGGTACGGTTTGATAATAAACTAACTTCTCAAATAAATTTATATGGCGGACCGATTGAAGATGGATTAGCCTATACCGGCTTACCAAAATTTGCTATTGAAGACCGTGTCCTAAGAAAAGCTAACTATTCTTACTGGGAAGCAGACGGCAATAAAATAACATACGCAACCCAAAGACGAGCCGATGAAATAGAAAATTTTTCTCAGCCTCATTTTGAATTGTTGAACGAATATAAATTAAATCAAGATGTTTCAATCAACTCAGCTTTGTTTTTAGTGCTAGGCAACGGCTTCTTTGATTACGATGCTTCGTGGGCAGATACGAGC
>DAIEQT010000103.1 GCA_027347545.1 Ignavibacteria bacterium
AAGTTCTTTTAAAAATCTTCCTGTGTGCGATCTTTCATTCTGAGCAATTTCTTCCGGTGTTCCTACGCAGACAACTTCGCCGCCTTTGTCGCCGGCTTCCGGACCAAGATCAATAACCCAATCTGCGCATTTTATTATATCCAGATTGTGCTCAATAATTATAACCGAATTCTTTCCTTCAATCAGCATTTGGAAACACTTTAGCAGCTTACTTATGTCATCAAAGTGTAAGCCGGTTGTGGGTTCATCAAAAATAAAAAGTGTGTGAGAAGTTTTTTTCTGCATCGCCAAATGATAAGCCAGCTTAACGCGCTGAGCTTCTCCGCCGGAAAGAGTTGTTGATGGCTGACCAAGTTTTATGTAGCCTAATCCAACATCGGAAAGAACGCGCAGAGTTTTTAATATTTTTTCATTGTTGGCAAAATATTCAATCGCTTCATCAACTGTCATATTGAGTACGTCAACAATATTTTTGCCCCGGTATGTTACTTCACGGACTTCTTTTTTGAAGCGTGTTCCTTTGCAGTCTTCACACTCAAGATACAGATCAGCGAGGAATTGCATTTCGATTGTTACATAGCCGTCGCCTTCGCAAGTATCACATCTTCCGCCGGGAACATTGAAAGAGAAGTAACCCGGTTTGTAACCGCGCGCTCTGGCTTGCGGCGTGTTTGCAAACAGTTCGCGGATGAGCTCGTAACCTTTAACATAACTTATGGGATTAGAGCGGGGCGTTTTTCCAATCGGTGATTGATCCACAATTTCAATTTCATCAATGTAGCGCGAGCCTTCAATCATCTCATACTTGCCAAGCTTTGGCGGATTGCCGCCATTCATCTTTACAATTCCGCCGTACAGAATATCGTGCACAAGTGTTGATTTGCCGGAACCACTTACGCCGGTAACAACAACCAACTTCTTTAACGGAAATTCCACAGAAACATTTTTGAGATTATTTTCTCTCGCTCCCGTAATCTTGATTGACTGCGTTTCGTGAAAGTTTCTTTCTTTGGGAACCGGAATGGAAAGTTTGCCGCTTAGATATTTTCCGGTTAGAGAGTTTTCGTTCGCGAGGATTTCATCTATTGTTCCCGAAGCGATTATTTCTCCGCCATGAACTCCCGCTCGCGGTCCCATATCAAAAATTAAATCTGATTCCCGCATCATTTCCGGATCGTGCTCAACAACTAAAACAGTGTTACCCAAATCGCGAAGTGATTTCAAAATGCCGATGAGACGAGAATTATCGCGGGGATGAAGACCAATTGAAGGTTCATCTAAAACATAAAGCGTTCCCATCAAGGCAGAGCCGAGAGATGTTGCTAAGTTGATGCGCTGAGTCTCGCCGCCGGAAAGTGTGCTGCTAAGCCGGTCTAAAGTTAGATAGCCAAGCCCAACATCATTTAAGAAAGCTAACCGTTTTACAATTTCATCATAAACACGTTTGGCAACAGTTTTTTCATATTCAGTAAGCTGAACAAGTTTGAAAAATATTTGCGCCCGCTCAATTGACATCGAAACAATATCGTACAAAGAGCGGTCATCAATTTTTACTTGCAAAGCTTCTCTACGCAAGCGCGAGCTTTTGCAAGCGGTGCAAGTTGTATAGCCTCGGTATTTACTCAGCAAGATTCTAATTCCCAGCTTGTAAGTTTTTTCTTCAAGATGTTTGAAGAACCCGTTCAACCCGTGAAATGAACCAAAGCCATCCCAAACTAAATTCACTTGTTCTGCGCTTAAATCCTTAAAAGGAATTGTAAGTGGAATTCTGTTATTGTTCGCTTTGATTAAATCGCGGAGATACTTGCTGTGCTTAATTGTCCGCCAGGGTACAATTGCGCCTTCGCTAATACTTAGATTTGAATTTGGAACGACGCGCTCAATTTCGTAGCCCATTGTTTTACCAAAGCCCTGGCAAACCGGACAAGCACCAAACGGATTATTGAACGAGAAAAAACGCGGTTCCGGTTCTTCGTAGCGTATGCCGCAGCATTCATAAAATTTGGTAAAACTTTTTACTTCGTTTGTATCGGCATTGATGATAGCTAACCGACCTTCGCCTTCCTTAAATGTGGATTCGATTGATTCGGCAAGTGACTCACGGACTTTCCCAATTTTCACTTTGAAGCGGTCTATAACAACATAAATATCTTTCTTGGTTTTTGGCGTTGGAATTTTAGAATTAAGATCATGCAACTCCTTGTCGATGAAAATTCTGAAAAATCCTTTTTTCTTTAGCAGCTCTAGTTCTTCTTTTACACTTCTTCCTTCGTGCGAGTGAATAGGAAAGCCGAGATAGAATCTTACTTCTTCACTTTGAGTTTCCAGCCACTCGCTTACAGTTCCAACTGTATCTTTTTGAACAACCTTTCCGCAGCTAAAGCAATATGTTTTGCCAATACGCGAATAAAGTAAGCGCAAGAAATCATAAATCTCTGTATTTGTGCCAACGGTAGAGCGGGGATTGCGCGCGCCCGTTTTTTGTTCTATCGCAACTGCCGGAGAAATTCCAAAAATGAAATCAACATCCGGCTTAGTCATTCTTTCCAAAAACTGGCGTGCATAAGAAGATAAACTTTCAACGTAGCGGCGCTGTCCTTCGGCATAAATTGTATTGAATACAAGCGAGGACTTTCCGCTTCCGCTTACTCCGGTAAACACAACTAACTTGTTGCGCGGAATTTCCAGCGAAACGTTTTTAAGATTGTGCTGGCGCGCGCCTTTAACAATAATTTTATTTTCTGCGTGAATACTTTTTTTCTTGGGCATGGGTTCTTTTTCGTAATTGCAAAAAGCAAATTAATAAATAGCGTTAATAAAATTCCAAAATAATTATAATGCTTTGGAGAAGACTAACTTATAATCCCTCTTATTCTTTGAAATACCTTATTGAACTTGAAGATTCCGGCAAAGGTAACTATGGAAACTCCAAAAATTATTATGGCGGCGGAAATAACAAGTTTAAGCGTTAAAGGCTCACCAACAATCATTATGGAAAGCAGCGTGGCGATAATAGGCTGCAAGTAACTGTAAATTGCCACAGAAGTTGACTGTGTGTTTTGCAGTGCAAATGTTACTACAAGATATGGAATGAATGTTCCGCCTACTAAAACCATTAAAAGGGAAAGATAGCCTTCAAGTGGAATTGCCGCGTAGTTTATCGTGTTTAAACTTCCTAATGTAAAAGGTGCAACCAGAAAAGCTGAAAATATGAAGACGTAAGTTATCACAGTAAATGAGTTGTAAATGCGAAGCATCTTTTTTGAGATTACAAGATAGACTGCATAGAAACAAGAATTAGCCATGATGAACAAATCGCCTAATAAGTTCTGGTTCAGTTGGAATCTGCCAAAGTCTATTAGAAACGCTACACCGCTAAACGCAACGAGCACGCCAACTATTTTTATGAAGTTTAGTTCTTCCTTTCGCAAAAGCAGCGCTACAATTAGTGTAAAGATTGGAATGGTTGTTACAAGAATTCCGGCGTTAACAGCAGTTGTAATAGAAACACCGGTTAAATAGAATAGCTGGTTGCCCGCAACACCAAAGAAGCCAAAGAGCGCAAACCAGGCAAAATGTTTTTTCTCTTTCACTTCTTCTCTTTTGAAAAGGAAAAAGATTGTGCTGAATAACAGAGCAGTTGAGAAAACTATAAAAAATACAATGCTCATTGGTGGAAAATACTTTAGCGCGAGTTTTGAGAATGGGGGAAGCGAACCAAAAGTAATCTGGACAATCAAAAGGGGAATGTGAACGCGCCAAATGGTATTTCTGTTAAAGCTCTCCATTGATCCTACTTTTATTTGTGAGGGCAAAGTTAAAAAATTGATTCCACATCGGGCGGCGGAAATGTGGGTAATATGATTAAATTTACCGCGCAAAAATTCTAATTGGTAAATGAAGCAGAACCAGCCCCAAAATATTCTTATCATCAATCTGAAATTTCTCGGCGATCTAATCGTTTCAACTGCAGCAATTCGGGCAATTAAGAAAAAGCATTCCTCATCCAAAATCACTGTTTTGGTCCGCAGCCAGTATAAAGATGTTTTAGCGGGGAACCAATTCATTGATGAAATTTTAGCTTATGACTTTTCGATTAAAAAGCAAAAAGGTATTAGCAGATTAAAAAGTGAAGCGGAGTTTCTAAAGCAACTTAGAGAAAGGCATTTTGACGCTGTTGTATCGCTTCAAGCCGGAGATAGATTTGTGCTTTGGTCTTTTTTGTGTGGAGCTAAGACTCGTGTGGCTCCAATCCAAAACAATTTTGGTTTTTTACTAACACACAAAGCCGAAGTTTACGAAGACTCAATCAGCTATATGGAGTACTATCTTAAGATTGCTCAAACTTTTGGAGCGGAACCTGATGGAATGGAAACTGATTTTGTCTTGGACAAAGAATATGAAAAGTTGACCAATGATTTTTTTGCTGAAAACCAGATTAGCAAAGATGATAAACTTGTTTGTATTCATCCCGGCGCGGGGGACTTAACACGAAAATGGCATCTTAAAAATTACCCAGAGTTAGTTAAAAGAATTAGCAGTGAATTAAACTGCAAAGTTATTTTTACTCTTGGTCCGCAGGAGTTGAAACAGAAAAGTGAATTTGAAGCAATTACATCCAGCGGTGCAATTATTCATGTCTCTAGCAATGTTCATAATCTAGCTTGGGTTGTGAAAAGAGCCAACTTAATGATTGGAATGGATTCCGGAGCTAGGCATCTTGCTGCCGCATTGAAAATACCAACACTGGTTTTATTTCCGGAAGACTTAGTTCTAACATGGAAGTTTTATTCTGAAGAAGACAAACATTTCTTTATTACCGGAAG
>DAIEQT010000110.1 GCA_027347545.1 Ignavibacteria bacterium
AAAATTTCCCTTAGTCTGATACATCCTCTACCATCACTAAATTTTGTGTGTAAATATAAAACATTTTTTCACCTCTGCGGTTAAGAGTGTGTGTGAAAAATATTAACCCATGAATTTATTCGTGGGAATATGGAATAAAAAGCAAAGGCATAAAACCGTTTTAACGGTTTATAAGGAGTTATCACATGCACTCTTTATCGCGGGACTTTCGATCATTTATATAACAAACCAATCTCGTTAGCAGTTCAAACGAGGCGGAGAAAAATTCACAATCTCTTAACACCTTTGAAGTGCAGATTTACTATTTTTTCAGCCACAAAATTCAATCATAAATAAAGTACTCAATGAAGAAAAATATTATCCTGATACTCGCCTTTCTTTTAGTCTCATTCCTTTTTAATCTGAATTACGCTCAAGAAATAAAACGACCAAAGCTTGTTGTTGGGATAGTGGTTGATCAAATGCGTTTCGATTATCTCTACAAATATTATCCTTTCTATGGTAACGGCGGTTTCAAACGGTTGATGAACGAAGGAAGCAATTTTACTTTTGCTCACTTTAACTACGAAGCTACTAAAACCGCACCGGGACACGCTTCAATCTATACCGGAACAGTTCCATTCTTTCATGGAATAATTGGAAACGATTGGTACGACAAGCAGAGCAAGCAATCTGTGAATGCTGTTGTTGATCCAAATTATAAAAGCGTTGGTAGTTCTGATGGCGAAGGAGAATGCTCTCCGAAAAAATTATTGGCTACAACAATTACCGACCAGATTAAGTTAGCTTTCGGCGGTAAATCCAAAGTGATTTCTGTTTCATATAAAAATAGAGGCGCGGTTTTACCCGGCGGACATATGCCCGACGGAGTTTACTGGTACAATAACAATAACGGAGATTTTGTTACCTCGTCTTACTACATGAAGCAGCTTCCGCAATGGGTTGTTGATTTTAACGAGAGAAAACTTGCAGATAAATACATCGAAACCGGCTGGCAGCTTGCTTTACCAAAAGAGAAATACGCAATTAGTGAACCGGATGAAACTAAAAATGAGGAAGATGTTTTTAGTGAAGGAAAAACTTCCTTCCCACATACATTTAAGAATGTTAAGGCAGAAGATAAATATTCACTTGTCTCAACAATTCCTTCTGGCAATGATCTGGTTTATGAAATGGCAAAAGCTGCTTTGATAAATGAAAACCTTGGCAAAGATGAAATTACAGATTTCTTAGCAGTCAGTTTTTCATCCACAGATTATGTAGGGCACGCCTACGGAACAGACGCTTATGAAACTCAAGATGTTTATGTGCGGCTCGATAAAACTCTTTCGGATTTTCTAACTACGCTTGATAAAACTTTGGGCAAGGGGAATTACTTACTGTTTCTAACAGCAGACCATGCCGGACTTGAAACGCCCTCTTTCTTGAGAGAGAATAAAATTCCAGCCGGTGAATTAGGCAATAAGAATTTTACAAATCTCGTTTCTGATTTTGTTGCAAAGACATTCGGCAGTGATAAACTGATTGAAAATTTTTCCAATAAGCAGATTTATTTTGATAGAGCAGAGATAAAGAAACGTGGTGTGGATATTCATCAGCTTCAGCAAAAGACTGCCGATTTCATCCGCGATTCGTTTCCTTTAGTAGCAACAATTTATACCCGCGATAATCTTGAAGGAAAAGCTGCAACACGCGAACCGGTGAATCCAATCTTAAATAATTACTCTTTAGCTATAGCGGGAGATATTTTCTACACGCTTCGCTCCGGCAACTTGCCTACATTTAGAGAGCAGGGAACAACGCACGGTACCGAGTTTGCCTACGATACTCACGTTCCGCTTTTGTTCTTTGGCTGGAACGTTCCTAAGCAAACTGTAAATACACCGGTTTATATTGTTGATATTGCGCCAACAATTGCAGATTTGATAAAGATTACCGAGCCAAGCGCTTCAATTGGAATTCCGCTAATTAAGGGAAATTGACTTAATTTTGAGTTGCGAATTTTTAGTTATGAGTTTATTTGGTAAGATGACTTAAGTTACGTATGAGTTGAATTTTGTGAATCATTTTTTAGTGAGACTTGGTGACTTAGTGCCTTTGTGGCTCAATATCTTATGTTTTCTTTTTGCCACCAAGTCACGAACCTGCCCGCCACGTAGAATATACTTTGGCAGGCGGGGACACTAAGAAATCACAAAGTGCGTAACTTCAGTAAGATGATTAAGATTTTTCATAATTTGTTCTGATAGATCATAAAAATCATAATTAATCTGCGTGCTAAAAATCTTAAAATGACAGTATTGCCCAATGACCACTTCTTCAATGAAGCAGTCAAAAAAATATGTTTTAGGAGTAATTCCAGCCGATGAAAGGCGCTTTAATTGATTATGTAATAATTGGTGTTTACTTAGTTGGAATTGCAGTATTCGGTATCATTTCCGGCGGCAAACAAAAAAGCATTAAGGATTATTTTCTCGGCTCAAAAGTTGTCCCTTGGTGGGCGGTTTGTTTTTCAATTGTTGCTGCAGAGACAAGCACACTTACTTTCATTTCCATCCCCGGTTTAGCGTATCTAACAAACCTAAATTTTCTGCAAGTTACATTCGGTTATTTGCTCGGCAGAATTGTAGTAGCGTTTGTTTTTCTTCCGGCTTACAGCAAAGGGGAATTAAAAACCGCTTACACATTTCTCGAAAATAGATTTGGCGGCAAAACCCGCTCGTTCGCTTCAATAGTTTTTCTATTTACAAGATTGGCTGCCGATGGCGTAAGGCTTTTCGCAACGGCAATTCCGTTAAAACTTATGATTGACATCGGCTACCCGGAAGCAATTGCAATTATGGCTTTGGTAGCGCTTATCTATACCTACACCGGCGGTGTTAAAGGTGTAATCTGGGTTGATGTAATCCAAATGTTCACATACATAGGCGGCGCAATTCTAGCGGGAATTTTTTTGCTCAATCTTATTCCCGGCGGTTGGGGAACAGTTGTTAGCTCAGCTTCGGCAAGCGGCAAACTTTCAATATTTAATCTTGGATTCGAGAAAGGCTTCTCCGGATTTTTCAGTCAGCCTTACACATTAATTGGCGGTCTGCTTGGCGGAGCTTTTCTTTCGATGGCTTCGCACGGAACAGACCAGCTTGTTGTTCAGCGTCTTCTTGCTACAAAAAATTTGAAGGATGGACAGAAGGCTGTAA
>DAIEQT010000121.1 GCA_027347545.1 Ignavibacteria bacterium
TTACAGCCCCAATAACAAGAAGTGTAAGTTTTAGATTTAACGATTTAGGACCGGATGAGTATTTCATTTTTACTCCGAAAGGAATTCCAATTCAAATTTACTAAAGCAGTTTACCCAAATGAAATTTTTCTCGGTGTAAAAAAACATCTACAGTTCTATTGTTTGATCCCGTTTAGGACCAACCGAAACTATGGCAATTTCAAAACCGCTTGTTTGCGACATGAAAAGAAGATAATCTTTTGCTTTCCAAGGCAGTTCATCATAGGTCTTTGCTTTTGAAATGTCTTCATTCCAGCCGGGAAGTGTTTCATAAATTGGAGTAACATTGGAAAGACGGTTTACATCTGTAGGGAATGATTTTAATTTCTTACCGTTAATTTCGTATCCAACACATACTTTAATTTCTTCAAAGCTACTGAGAACATCTAACTTAGTAATTGCAGCGCGTTCAATACCGTTAATCATTCTGGAATAATTTACAAGAAATGCATCGTACCATCCGCAGCGCCTTGGGCGCCCAGTAGTTGCGCCAAACTCAGCTCCAATTTTGCGCAACTTTTCACCGGTCTCATCCAATAATTCGGTTGGAAAAGGACCAAGCCCAACACGTGTTGTGTATGCTTTTACTATTCCAACAACCGATGTGATTTTGGTTGGCGGAATTCCGGAACCGGTGCAGGCCCCGCCAGATGTTGGATTTGAAGAAGTAACATAAGGATACGTCCCGTGATCTACATCTAAAAGAGTTCCTTGTGCGCCTTCAAGAAGTATCGAACGTCCTTCATCTAAGGCGTTATGTATAAAATAAGTGGTGTCGGTAATGTATTCATCAATTTGATCGTCGAAATCTAAATACTCTTTTATAATTTCATCAACATTTAATTCTGTATGATTGTATACTTTTTTAAGAAAGTTGTTTTTCTCATCTATGTTGCATCTAATTTTTTCTTCGAGAACTTTTTTGTCTAATAAGTCAACAATTCTAATTCCGCTTCTTGCATATTTATCAATATAACAAGGACCGATTCCGCGTCCGGTTGTTCCGATTTTGGAAGAGCCGCTCTCGTTTATTGAGTCTAACAGTTTATGATACGGCATAATTAAGTGAGCGTTGTGGCTTATAAAAAGTCTTCCCTTGATATTAATTCCAAGATCTTCAAGCTGCTTTATTTCATCGAGAAGAGCTTTGGGATCAATAACAACACCATTTCCAATTACGCAAATAACGTCTTCTCGTAAAATGCCGGAAGGAATTAGATGCAGAATGAACTTTTTATCACCTATTTCAACAGTATGTCCGGCGTTGGCTCCGCCCTGGTATCTAACAACTATTTCATATTTCTCACTAAGGATATCAACAATTTTTCCTTTACCCTCATCGCCCCATTGGCTGCCAACAATAATTCCAACACTCATTTAATCCTCAACCTAGATTATTAGACAAAAAAAACTCCGGTCAATTCAGCCGGAGTGAAAATCAACCTTGCTAAACTAATTAGTTGCCAAAACTTTTAATTGCGTCGTCAACTGATGAGAAGTTTTCAAAAATTGTGATGAGCTTTGTAATAACAAGCAAGCTTTCAATTTTTTCTGTAGCGTTTGCAAGTTTTAGCGCACCGCCGCCATTTTTCATTGTTGTATATCCGCTAATCAACATTCCTAAGCCGGAGCTATTCATAAATTTGGTTTCGGCAAGATCAATAACAACATTCTTTTTGTTATCATCAATACATTTATGAAGAATGTCGCTAAATTCTTGAGCTTCAGGACCGCCCATTACATTACCAACAAGTTCAATTACAACAGCATTGTACTTCTCAACTGGTTTAATCTTCATGTTCACTCCTAGATTTTTATGTTAAAATTATATTCTTTTTTACTTCAAATTCTGAACGAATTTCGATACTAATGATGGATATAATCAAATACAAATAATTATATTGGCGACCAAAGTTATTTAATCTATTAGTAAAAATAAAGTTCTTTTGATTGCCGGTTAGATATATTTTGTTATACAGATTTCCGGCTTTTAGGAACTATAAAAACTTAACACCGTCTAAAGAAATGAATCTTCTAAAAGAACAAGATCAGTTTGATTTTAGTGAAGCAAAATCTGAGCGTGAAGAAGATTTTGTGCTCATCCGTAATTTTATCAAAGGTGATGAGACTACGTTTAGAACTTTGGTCATTAAACATAAAGAGAAGGTTCGGAATCTTGTGTTCTTAACTTTAGGCGATGCTGAGTATGTTGATGACATTTCTCAAGATGTATTCATAAGTGTTTATCATAAGCTCGCCGAGTTTAGATTCGAATCTAAATTCACAACCTGGTTGTATAGAATCACTGTTAATAAGTGCCGTGATTATTTAAGGAAGAAACGTGTTAGGAGTATTTTTGTTCCAATTAAAGACTCCGATACAGATTATGGAACTGGTCCTTTTTCTGAGGATGTAGATATTCCTAATTTGGTTCGCGGAGCAATTGAAAAACTTCCGGAAAGATTACGTATCCCCCTGGTGATGAGAGATATTGACGGATTCAGCTACAAAGAAATTGCAGATTCTTTAGGAACTGAAGTCGGAACAATAAAGTCCAGAATATTCAGAGCACGGGAAACATTAAAAGTGATGCTTGAACCATATCAAAAGGAATTGAAAGTATAAGATGGAAACACCATCAGCTAAAAACCTTTTTACCACCGAAAACATTAAAAAGTATTCCCCAATTTTTTTGCTGCTCATTCTCACTGTAGCATTAATGCTTTTCTTCCGAAGCAATAAAAAGGGAATTTCCAGCATGATAGAAGAGGGCAAAAAGAATTTACTTTCACTTTATACTGGTGGACTTCGTCCTCTAGTATCTGAAACAGAAATCTCAAAAGAAGACTTATTCAATTTTGCGTTATATCAAAGTTTGCCTGTAGATCAAGCTAAAAACAAAGTCTTAGTGCTATCTAATAACCATGGTCAGCAAGTTTATGAAATTAAGCCGGCAAATTTTAATCAGAATACGAAAAACTACGAAGCATTCAAAAGTTATTTGGGATTGAGCGACAAGCAAAAAGAGATTGCCGATTCAGTTCTTAATTCATACAGAAAAGATATTTATTCTAGTGTACTTGTGAATGAAAAAAATGCTTATGCTGTAAATCCCAAAATCAGCGAAATTCAGAGAGCAATGCTGGCAGATCTTGTTTGCTTTGCCCAAAAAGCTAACTATGATAAAGCGCAAGAGATATTCCCGGATATGAAGGAATTGAATCATGCTGAGCTTGCTTCGTTAATCAAATCCGGTAAAGAAATCCCTTCTACACAATATTTGCTAATGACCCCGGATACTGTTACAAAAGCTGATTTCACCTGGGACGAAAATAAATTTAATGAACAGATTAGAGCATTTGAAGAAG
>DAIEQT010000134.1 GCA_027347545.1 Ignavibacteria bacterium
GAGCGGTAAGAAGCCGGGAGAAAAAATTACTCAAGTAGGTTCTTCAATGGTTTACGGAGTTACAATTCCTAAGAGTTCTCCAAATCTGGAGCTGGCAAAAAGGTTTGTTCAGTATTTAATGGACAAGAAAAAAGGATTAAAAGTAATGCAAGAAATGGGGCAGCCGGTTGTTGTGCCTTCTGTTTGCAGTAATTACGACAAACTCCCGAAAGAACTAAAACAGTTTGCAAAGGAAAAATGATTAGCTCATTCAAAAATATTTCGTGGATGAGATTAATCTTTACATTTCTTGGCGGAATTGTGCTGCTGTTTATCTTGGCGCCAATAGTTGGAATGTATTTAAACACATCTATTGGTTCGATAACAAACGCGATTGCTGATGAAGAAGTAAGTGATAGTGTTTGGCTGAGCTTGTGGACGTCGATGGCTGGAACAATTTTGTTTTCCTTTTTAGCTATTCCACTTGCGTACTTACTAGCTCGTAAAAACTTTCCATTGAAAAGTTTGGTGAACGGAATAATTGATTTGCCGATTATTATCCCTCACTCTGCTGCGGGTATCGCAGTACTTGGAGTATTAACACGCGATAGCTGGCTTGGTCAAAGTGCAGAAGTATTTGGCGTAAAGTTCATCGGTAATCCGGCTGGTATAATAATGGCAATGGCTTTTGTAAGCATTCCATTTTTAATAAATTCTGCCCGGGATGGATTTGCCGCCGTTCCGGAACGGTTAGAAAAAGTTGCGTTAACATTAGGCGCTTCACCAATTAGAGTTTTCTTCACGATCTCGCTTCCGCTAGCTTGGCGCTCGGTGTTGTCGGGTTTTATTCTAATGTGGGCACGTGGATTAAGCGAGTTTGGCGCAGTAATTATTGTCGCTTACAATCCTAAAACTGCCCCGGTTTTAATTTATGAACGCTTTACTTCATACGGTTTGGACTATTCTATTTCAGTAGCAGCGCTGTTTGTGGCTGTATGTCTTGTAATTTTTATTGCACTAAGATTGATCAAAAAGAAAAGCTAATGTTAAAGTTAGAAAGCATATCGTTGCGTGTTGGCGAATTTGAATTAAACAACGTCAACTTTAAAGTTGAGAGAGGAGACTATTTCGTAATTCTCGGACTATCCGGCGTTGGAAAAAGTTTGTTGTTGGAATCAATTGCTGGACTAATAAATCCAAGTGCTGGTAGAATATTTTTACGCGGTGAAGAAATTACTTCAAAGAAAATTCAAAAGAGAAAAGTAAGCATTGTGTATCAAGATGCGGATTTGTTTCCACATCTAAATGTATTTGAGAATATCGCTTATCCCTTAAAGAACAGTGGTCAAAAGGATATAAAAGCAAAGGTTCTTGAGTGCGCAGAAAAGGTAGGGGCAACCGAGTTTCTAAACCGTAAACCGGAAACACTTTCCGGCGGTGAATATCAACGTGCTTCGTTGGCAAGAAGTTTAGCTGCGGACAACGATATTTTTCTTCTCGATGAACCGCTTGCTTCGCTCGATTCAAAATCTAAAAGTAAATTGAGAATGCTGCTGCGCCAGCTTAATCGTAGTGGAATTACAATAATCCATGTAACTCATGATTACGAAGAAGCAATATCGCTCGCCAATAAAATCGGTGTTATGGAAAAAGGAGCGCTGGTGCATATCGGCTCA
>DAIEQT010000171.1 GCA_027347545.1 Ignavibacteria bacterium
CTTAATGTTTTATCCTGCTGCGGGTTATCAATCATTCATAATGTTTTTGGCTGCGCTTTTTGTTTTAGCAAGCGGAATTACTTTGCTTCAAGTTGCTGCTAATCCTTATGTAGCAATTCTTGGTAAACCGGAAACAGCTTCAAGCAGATTAAATCTTACACAAGATTTTAATTCACTCGGAACAACAATTGCTCCTCTGTTCGGCTCAATTTTAATTTTATCACTTGCTGTTAAAACAGCAGAAGAAATGAAGAACATGTTGCCTGCAGATGTAACAGCATACAAACTTGCCGAAGCCGGTGCTGTTCAAGCCCCTTATCTGGGATTAGCGGCTGTTCTTTTTGCTATTGCCGCAATGTTCGCTATTATCAAATTACCTAAGATAGAAGCTTCAGAAGTTGGTTCTAGCAGCGGTGATGGTGGAAGCTTGGATCACCATCATACAAGTGCGTGGGGCTACAAACATTTAGTTCTTGGCGCAATTGGTATTTTTGTTTACGTAGGAGGAGAAGTTTCAATCGGTTCATTCCTTGTTAATTATTTAGGTCAACCGGAAATTGCCGGTTTAAAAGAAGCTGACGCCGGGAGATTTGTTTCATTCTATTGGGGCGGCGCAATGGTAGGTAGATTTTTAGGCTCTTACTTACAGACAAAAGTAAAACCAAATCTCTATTTAGCGTTTAATGCTTTTGTTGCCGGTTCTCTAGTTGTTATTTCGATGTTGACTTTCGGAAGTGTTGCAATGTGGGCTATTCTGGCGGTTGGTTTATTCAACTCAATCATGTTTCCAACAATTTTTACATTAGCAATAGATGGATTAGGAAAGCATACCGGACAAGCATCCGGAATTTTGTGTACAGCAATTGTTGGCGGCGCCCTGCTTCCGGTTCTCCAAGGTTATTTCGCAGACACAATCGGAATTCATCACGCATTCTTTATCCCGGTACTTTGCTATGCCTATATTGCATTCTATGGTTTGAAAGGTTACAGACCGGCAGTCGGATAAATTAGAAAACAAAAAGTTGATTCCGCAGATATTATGCGGAAACGAATAAGGAAAAACCTTTATGGAAAAAACAAAAGTTGCGGTTGGTATTGATGTCGGCGGTACGAATACAGTTTTTGGATTTGTGAGCGAAGCCGGGAAAATCATTTTTGAATCATCAATATCAACTCGCGCAGAACAAAAAGCAGATCAGTTGTTTGAAAGATTATTTAAGGAGATTAATTCTTCATTTAAAAGGTTTGAAAAGAAATATGAATTAGTTGGAATTGGTATAGGCGCGCCTAATGCAAATTATTACAAAGGCACAGTTGATTCTCCTCCTAACTTAAATTGGGGAAGCGTTAATGTTCTGAAAATCATTAAAAAGTATTCCCCTCTTCCGGCTGCAATTACCAACGATGCAAACGCTGCCGCAATTGGAGAAATGATTTTCGGCGCGGCTAAAGGAATGAAAGATTTTATTGTGATTACTCTTGGTACCGGATTAGGAAGCGGCATTGTAGTTAACGGGCAATTGGTTTATGGCGCGGACGGCTTTGCCGGAGAAATTGGTCATACAGTTCTTGATCCAAATGGAAGAGAATGCGGCTGCGGCAGAAAAGGATGCTTGGAAGCGTACGCATCCGCAACCGGAATACGCAGAACAGTTTTCGAATTAATTGGCACAACAAATACTCCAAGTGCACTTCGCGATAAAAACTTTACAAAGCTTACTGCCAAAGAAATAGCAGATGCCGCAAAGAGGGGAGATAAACTTGCTCTCGCCGCTTTTGATTACACTGCGAAAATTCTTGGTCTTAAAATGGCGGATTCCGTTGCGCATTTAAGTCCGAAAGCAATTATTCTTTTTGGTGGTCTTGCGTTAGCCGGCGATTTAATTATAGCTCCAACAAAACGTTATATGGAAGAATACATGCTCAACATTTTCAAAAATAAAGTGAAAGTAATTCCATCAGCATTGCCGGGCGCAGGCGCTGCAGTGCTGGGTTCCAGCGCGCTTATTTGGAACGAACTGAAAAAGATATAATTCTAAGTGGAAGGGTTGCTTCAACCCTTCCTTGTTTTCCTGCTTCAACCACAAAACTACTGGAATTGGGAAACACAATTAGTTAACAACAACTGCCGAAAGACAAAACAAACGAGGATGAAATGAAATTTAAGCTGATAATAATTGCTTTGACCATAGGCTCATCATTAATCTTTTCGCAAAAAATGAAAGAAGATGTGCTTGACAAAAAAGTTGGTGACCTTCTTTCCAAAATGACTCTTGAAGAGAAAATTGGTCAGATGACTCAAGTTGATTTAGACGCAATCAAGAAAACTCCCAAGGATATTGCTAAATACGCAATTGGTTCTCTGCTTTGCGGCGGCGACACCGAAGTTCCGGATATTTCCGC
>DAIEQT010000178.1 GCA_027347545.1 Ignavibacteria bacterium
ATTGAAGGTGTGTTACATGAGTTTTCTACGATTCCCGGAGTGGTTGAAGATGTAACAGAAATCATTCTTAACTTGAAAAAGGTTAGAATGAGATTAAATAATAAAAAAATTACCAGTTGCGAAATTTCTCTAAGTGGTAATAAAGCTTTTACTGCAGCTGATATTCAAAAAGCTTGCCCGGATTTAGAAATTCTTAATCCGCAGCAACATATTGCGCGCTTAAATGCCGATGCGAAATTAAATATTGAATTGCGTATTGGTATTGGCAAAGGTTATGTACCGGGCAACGAGCAAAAAATTGCAGAATCAACGATCGGTACTATTCCTATAGATTCTATTTTCACTCCAATTGTAAACGTCCGTTATGAAATTGAAAACGTTCGTATTGGTGAAAGAAATGATTTTGAGAAACTAACTCTTGAAATTACAACTGATGGTTCCATTACACCTTCAGAAGCGTTATCAAACGCCGGAAAGATTATGAAAGATCACGTTGCAATGTTCATAAATTTCGAATCTGAACCGGAAGAAGAAAAAGTTGAAAATGAGAAGGACGCTGAAGCAGAAAGACTTCGTAAAATATTAACTACCAGCGTTGATGATTTAGAATTAAGTGTTCGTTCTCATAACTGTTTGAAGGCAGCCAACATTAAATGTTTAGCTGATCTTGTACGCAAAGATGAAAGCGAAATGCTCAAGTTTAGAAACTTTGGACGCAAGTCTTTAGCCGAATTGCTTGAGATTGTTGATAACTACGGTCTTGAGTTTGGTATGGACGTAGAAAAGTATTTAAAAGATAAACCAGAAAACAACTAGTATTTCCATAAGGTTGAAGAATGAGACACAGTGTTAAAGGAAAAAAACTTGGTAGAACTGCAAGTCATAGAGCTGCAACATTAAGACTATTGGCTACCGCATTATTTAAGCATAAAAAAATTCAAACAACTTTGGCTAAAGCAAAAGCATTAAGAACTTATGCTGAGCCAATGATTACAAGAGCTAAGACAGATTCTGTTCATGCAAGAAGAATTATTGCTGCTGACGTAGTTGATAAAGCTGTTGTTAAGGAATTGTTCTCTGATATAGTAACAAAAATTGGTGATCGTCCCGGTGGTTATACTCGAGTTGTTCATTTAGGTCGGAGAAAAGGCGATGGCGCTGAAATGGCTATCATTGAATTAGTTGATTACAGCGGTATCGTAAAAGCTAAGACACCTAAGAAAGCTAAAGAAGAAGTAAAACCAGCTGAAGAGAAAGCTGAAGCTCCAAAAGAAGAGAAGAAAGAAAAGAAAGCTGCTAAACCAAAAGCAGAAAAAGCTGAAAAGAAACCTGCTAAGGCAAAAGCAAAAAAAGAAGCTGATGCTGAACCAAAAGTGAAGAAGACTAAGAGATTATCGAAGTAAGCTGAATAACTTTTCTTGATATGTTTATATAAAAAAGTCCCGCTTAAGCGGGACTTTTTAGTTTAAGCCGAATATCAATTCCACACTTTTTTAACAACTTTAACTAGAACAAAAGTGCTGACGCCGAAAACAGCTAACAGCATAAATGCTAACTCTAATCTTCCATAGAGAAAATTTCCAACGGTAAATAATGCAGACCAAATCATCGTACAGCCGGAAACCCAGCCAAGTAAGCCAAGAGGGATATTATTCTTTGATTCCTCCAACTCATTATCTTTAATCCCAGCTTCAATTTTAATTGCCTTCCAGCCTGGACCAAATGGACGGACTTTCTTATAGAATTCAATTAGCGTTTGCTTATTCGTTTGAGGACTTAAGTAAGAAGCGCTAACCCAGCAAATTGTTGTGAACGCAATTGTAATTATTAAAGAAATGTGAGTTGAGAAAACGATTCCATTTTTGTTGAGAATAAGAAGTACAATTGAAATTACAAATGAGCTTACCATCGCTGTAACTTCCGACCAAGCATTGATTCTCCACCAGAACCATCTTAACAAATAAAGTAAACCTGTACCAGCGCCGACTTGTAATATGATTTGGAAAGCATCTAAAGCTGAATCTAGAAAAAAGACCAATGAAGAGGAAACGATAAAAAGAAATACTGTAGCTATTCTTCCGGCAAACACGTAATGCTTTTCGGTAGCGTCTGTCTTTATAAATCTTCTGTAGAAATCGTGAACTAAATAGGACGCACCCCAATTTAAGTGAGTTAGAATAGTAGATGAGTTCGCAGCAATCAAACCGCCAACCATCAAGCCGATAAATCCAACCGGCAGAAACTTTAGCATTGCTGGATAAGCAATATCGTGACCTAATAATTTGGGATCGAGATTTGGAAACGCTGCCTGAATATCCGATAGCTGGGGATAAACTAAAATGGAAGCGAGTCCAACAAGAATCCAAGGCCAAGGACGAAGAACATAATGTGCAACATTAAAAAATAGGACCGCACCCAGAGCATCCTTCTCAGATTTTGAAGCTAACATGCGTTGAGCAATGTAACTTCCGCCACCCGGTTCAGCACCGGGATACCAAACCGCCCACCACTGAATTGCTATCGGCATAATGAATACCGCCACAGCAATATCCCAGTTGCTTGTAAAGTCCGGCAAGATATTTAAATAGTTAATATTGCCGGGACCTTTTACATTCGAAAGCTTATCAACCAAACCGCTTAAGCCGCCTACTTGTGGTAACTGCAGTGCAAAATAAGCCGCAGCAATAACAGCAGTCATTTTAATAAAGAACTGAATCATATCAATTACAAGTACGCCCCACAAACCGGAGTGAGTTGCAAATACAACGTTCAGCGAACCAACAATAAGGAGTGTTTGCCACCGTTCCATTCCAAACAGAATTCCGGCAATTTTACAAGCCGCTAAGTTTACAGTAGCCATAATCATTGCGTTAAAAAATAGACCTAGATAAACAGAGCGGAATCCGCGTACAAATCCGGCGGCTTTTCCGGAATAACGAAGCTCGTAAAATTCAAGATCAGTCATAACTCCGGAGCGGCGCCATAATCTAGCGTAAAAGAAAACTGTTGAAACACCGGTAAGTACGAAAGCCCACCAAACCCAGTTACCGGCAACGCCGTTTCGCCTAACTATGTCTGTAACTAAATTGGGGGTATCACTACTAAAGGTGGTGGCAACCATTGAAAGACCTGCGAGCCACCAAGGTACCGATCTTCCGGAAGCAAAAAATTCTGATGTGCTTTTCCCGGCGCGCTTCCCATAGAACAATGCCGGAATAAAACAGATGATTAAAGTCAATGCTACAATTAGCCAATCAATGAGTTCAAGTTTCATGAGTAGTTCCCGATAGAATTTCAAAAAGATTGAACTTAATGCCGGGGATATCTTTGTATCTCCCTTTTGAAAATTATAAAATTCTTGAGTAGAAACATACTCTATAAAATGTAAGTCACTGTTTATTTGAATACTTTTGCAACAGCAATAAAGAGCTTTGTAAAGCGAAGCACGAGAGAAAATGAAGAAAATTGAGTTTGTAAAGGCTGTATATAAATTGACTGAATTGCCTAAGGAGATTTTACCGGAAGTTGTTCTCTGCGGAAGATCGAATGTTGGTAAGTCGTCATTCGTCAATTCATTACTGAATTCGAAAGTTGCAAAAACCAGTTCAACGCCGGGGAAAACTAGGTCTATCAACTATTACAAAATTGAGAACAAGTTTTACTTCGTTGATCTACCCGGATTCGGTTACGCTAAAGTTTCGAAAGGAGAACGGGACGCGTGGCAAAAACTTCTTCATAGCTTTTTCTCTCTGAAGAAGAATAATCAAATTGTTTTTCACCTTATTGATAGCCGCCATGAGCCGATGCAGACAGACATTGAGTTAAATGAATTTATCAATTCACTCGGACTGCCATATTTTGTTATCTTAAACAAAGTAGATAAGCTTAATCAGAAAGAACTGGCAAACAGTAAAAGAGTTGTTCAGCAATATTTCCCGGAACTAATTTTTGGCGACAATCTGTTTCACTTCTCTGCAGTCAAAGGAACCGGTAGAAAAGAGATAATCAGTTTAATCAGCAGGCTGTTCCTTTCATGAAAAATTCTCCGAACTTTATTATTATTGATTTGAGAAATAAATCTTTATCGCATCATTAATTAATTGGTATTAAATGGGTTTTAACGACAAAAGTAAAAGGCGCTTATTAACTTTTTCAATAATTCCATTACTTCTGGCAATTCCATTTTTTACCGAAGATGTAATGTACCGCGCTGTTGCTGCAGTAATATTAGTGATATATATCGGGTTCATAATTTTCCTCAGTGATTCTAACAAAGTAGAAGAAGTTCCACCGCCAATTGACAATAGGCTTGATGAACCGGCAATCTATAGAGCCGGCGGTTACGAAACAGACAGCGGCGAAGAATTCAAAATCATTTCCAAGAATAAAAATTTAGAAATAATAACTGCGGAAAATTTCAATACAAACGTTCCCAAAAGCAGCGGCGGAGATGTTTTCAAACCGGCTGATTTCAAAAAGAATTTTGAAAGTATCGTCCTTGAAGAATTACCGACAGATGTAAGCCAGGATGAACAGTTCGGTTTTGTTCTTGAAAAAATTCTTAGCGTAATTAAAGACGCATACATGGCGCACACAGCGGCGTTTTTCTGGTATAACGCTAAGCGCAAAAGACTGACTCTGGAAAGGCATGTTTCTGCTTCGACCCAGATTACGAAACAGAAATTTGAATTGGAAGATGATATTCTCGGCAAGATTGTTCAGAAGGAAGAGCCGGAAATTCTTACTGACATTACATCAAATGCAGAAGTTGATAATCTTCGCTATTATAATCAGCCGCAAGGGATAAAGAGTTTTGTTGGCGTTCCTTTGTTTTACGGAAAGGCACTAACCGGAATTCTCGTACTTGATTCTAAAATGAACGACGCTTTTGGCATTGAGCAAGTTTATTCGCTTGGCAGAATTGTTCGTGTAATTTCTGTAATCATTAATCTGTTTGAAGAAAAGTTTGCTGAGTCGCAAGCAGAGCAGCGATTGAAAACATTGGTAGATATTTTCTCTTATGATAGGAAATATGAATCCGAGAGTGAATTATTCCAAGCCATTGAAACAGCTGTACATGGTTTGATAGATTGGGATGTATTTACACTTGTTACTTATGAGCCGAATGGACATAAATTCAAAACTGCAAAAATCGTTAACAAGACTTCTCTAAAATATATCGGTCATGGATTGGAAATTGATTTAACCGGAACACTTGTTGGCAGAGCAATTCTTAGCACAACTCCGGTTAAGATTGATGATACTTCCAACACTGAAATTCCTCCTCGTTTTTCTAAGAATGAAGATTTTCATTTTGATGGTTCCTTTCTTGCGGTGCCTCTTGTTTACGATGATCAAAACTACGGAGTTCTCTGCTTTGAGAGCTTAAAGAAAAATGTTTACTCAAACAGCGAAGTTGCGTTTATCAAAAACGCGACTAAGATTTTTGCGTTCATACTTCACTCATATTCTTCAGTAACAATTTTGCGTTCATTTCTTTCTCATGATATTGAAACCAAAGCTTTGAATTACGATTCATTCCTTGAACGATTTACGATTGATCTTGTTAAGAGCAAAGAGCTTACGGTTCAAGGCGCGGTAGCGTTAATTAAAGTTGACGAGCTGCTGGAACAGCAATCATTATTTGAAGGCGATCCTTTCCCGAAAGTTTTTAGAGCTGTTGGACAGTTAATTAGAGAAGAGATGACTCCGATGAACTTGTTCGGTCGTATCAGCGAAAAAGTTTTCGCAGTTTACTTCTTTAATGCAGCGCCAAAAGATGTTTTCTTGTGGGCGGAAAAATTGAGAATCAAAATTGCCCGCAAACCAATTGCTGTGGTTTCTAAGCAATCTACATTTACTGTCTCTATTGGTGTTGCATCTACAATAGGAAAAATTGATGCACAGGAAATTCTTTACAACGCCGAACTAGCCTTGAAGAAGGCTATTGAGAAAGGCGGCAACTCGGTAAAAAGCACCAACTAAAGGAAATCCATTGAATAACTTTATTGTAGTTGTACTCGATAGTGTCGGGATTGGTGAACTGCCCGATTCGGAAAAATATGGTGACAAGGGAAGCGACACGCTCGGCAACATGGCAAGAAAACTTGGCGGTTTAACTTTGCCGAATCTTCAAAAGTTTGGACTCGGCAACATCAACACAATTTTAGGTGTTGATCCGGTTGAAGCGCCTCTTGCTTCATATGGTAAACTTGCAGAACAATCTCTCGGCAAAGATTCAACAACCGGACACTGGGAACTTGGCGGTGTTATTACGAAAAAAGAATTTCCGGTTTACCCAAATGGATTCCCTAAAGATGTAATTGATAAATTTCTTTCTGAAACCGGATTGAAAGGAATTCTCGCTAACTGCACCGCTTCCGGCACACAAATCATTGATGAACTTGGTGAGGAACATTGCAAAACCGGATTCCCGATTATTTATACTTCCGCAGATAGTGTTTTCCAGATTGCCGCACACGAAGAAATTATTCCTATTGAACGGCAGTACGAGATTTGTAAAATTTCTCGCGACAAAGTTATGATTGGTGAGCATGAAGTTGGTAGAATCATTGCGCGTCCATTTATTACAAAAGATGGAAAATTTACCCGCACTACAAACCGTAAAGATTTTTCGATTGATCCAACTTCGCCGACGATTTTGAATTATCTCTTTGAACTTGGAATTGAAACTTACGGCATTGGCAAGATTAACGATCTTTTCAATTACAGTGGAATTAAGCATCAGCTAAAGACAAAATCCAACCAGGAGGGGATTGAAAAGATTATTGCTACAAACAAATCCGCCAAGAACAGTTTCTTGTTTGCCAACTTGGTTGATTTTGATGTTTACTATGGACACCGCAATGATGCTGAAGGTTACCACAAAGCTTTGCAAGAGTTTGATGCCCGCTTACCGGAAATAGTTGATGCACTCGATGAAAGCGATCATCTTATTCTTACAGCCGATCATGGAAATGACCCGACTGATATTTCAACTGATCATACAAGGGAATATGTCCCTCTGCTTTATTTCAGAAAAAATGTACCGGGAAAAAATC
>DAIEQT010000184.1 GCA_027347545.1 Ignavibacteria bacterium
TGGAAACGCGACTATACAAGCATCAAACTTGCCTTTAAGCGCAACAATATTTTTTGCTACTTGAGGCTTGCCGCTTTTTTCGGAGAGGAGAATAACTTCATCAACAAATTTATTGTTCTTAACTAAAGGAGCGGTGTATTCTCTAACAAGAAATGAAATACGCACTCCGGGAATGCGCTTTTTCAGAATTGCAGCAAGGGGAAGCGAGAGAACAACATCGCCGATTCTATCTGTACGGACAATTAAAATGTTTTTGAGTGATTTCATTTCTTTGATACGAACGGATTATCTTTTATGTAATAGCGCCAGAGCAAATCTATAGATTTTTTAATCCCGATTCTTGTTGTAGAAGCAATTTTACTCGCCGGAATTTCCGGCGCATATAGAATATAAATTTCGCCGCCGCTTAGATTAATTCCGTTTTGCTCTCGATTAATTCCAAATGCCTGACAGATTTTTGCCGGTCCGCTACAAAGGTTAAATAATTCTTTCGGTGAAATATTTTCTTTGTTAAATCTGTTTTTAGCGAGCATAGAAATCCCTTCAATCGGTTCAATAGCGCGAATCAAAACAGCGGCACCATAACCTTCTTTGCCGATTACTACATTTGCGCAAAAATGCATTCCGTAAGTGAAGTAAACATAAAGATGCCCGGCATTTCTAAACATAACTTCGTTGCGCTTTGTCATACCGCTGAAAGAGTGAGAAGCTTCATCATTTCTGCCATCGTAAGCTTCAACTTCAACAATTCTTCCGCTTACGAGTAAGCCATCAATTCTACGAACGAATATTTTTCCAAGTAGTGATTTCGCTACGGATTTAACTTCGCGGTTGTAAAATTCTATTGGGAGTTTAGAAAGATTATTCATGAAAATAAAAGGAGTGAATTTCGCATTGATGCTTGTTTGCTAAATCTGTGTTTCATCAGGCATCATAGTTCTAATATCAGAAATGCGCTGTAGATAGTATTCGACCTTTTCCGGCTTCTGATTCAATAGTTCTTCATACATTGAAATGGCTTCGGCAAAGTTTTTTTGTTTGATGTGAATTTCGGCAAGTGTTTCGGAGACAATCATTTTACCGGTAAACTCCGGTAAACCAGCCGCATCTTCAGCAACATCTTCTTTAGGAATAATTTTAGCTTTACTAAGTTTCTTCGCGAGTAAATCTAATTTGTCTTCAAGCGCAAGGTCTTCTTCGGAAACTATAGCTTCTTTTTTCTCTTCCACAAAAGATGGTCTTAATACATCGCTGATGGAATTTCTTTCGTGGATGATAGCGGCAATTTTCTTTTCGTAAGCTGAAAGAGTTTTGCCGTCGCCAATTAAATCCGCGCCGACTTTGGCTACAATTTTAGCTTCCTCTTCTTTCCCTTCATAAGCTTTTGCTATAGATAAAACTAAAAATCCGGAGGGGTAGTTAGGATAAATATCAATTCCATCATCAAGAATTTTTATTGCTTCAAGATAATTTCCGTTTTCAATTTCGGCAGCGGCAACACGCGCAAATAAAGGCGAGCTGTGATTGAACTCGTAGATTAACTTTATTCTTTCTGCAGATAAATCTTTTTTCAAATGACTTACTCAGCCAATTGTTTTCGTTTCAAATAAGCTTGCCTAAGAGACATTAGTGAAACAGTGGCAAAGCCAAAGAAAAACATTAATTGGAATGGAATAGCGGCAATCTCCATAAAATAAACTGCAGCACCAACGCCAATTAAGCAATATGCGGCAAGCAATAACTCAATATAAGTTGAAGGCTGAATTTTGGTTTTAGCCAGATAAATATTTTTCCCGGAAGAGAGCTGATCGGATTTCTTTTCTACTTTAAACTTAGGAGTACGTACGAATTCACTTTTTCTACTCATCAAACCTTCAACAACTGCGCGTGTATTATTCAAAGTGAAGCCCATACTGCCAGCCATAAAAAGAGGGAAGAGCGCAATTTTTTTACGCCAATCGTGATGTACATCTTTTTGAGCAAAGAGATAAAACAAAAATGTGCTGATAAAAGCTACGATAAAAATTGCCATGAAGTTGAAGAAGTTCCAGTATGGTCCGGCG
>DAIEQT010000201.1 GCA_027347545.1 Ignavibacteria bacterium
CCGGAAAAGGTTCTTACGTTATTTCCGCAAGAAGAAGTTATCTGGATTTAATTATTGAACTGATGAATGAAAAAGTCGGTATGCCCCTTTATTCCGACGTTCAAGGAAAACTTGTTTATGATCTTTCCGATAAACATCAAATTTCCATCATTGATGTTTTCTCTCATGACAATCAGTTAATGAATCAAGCGGATGCAATTGAAAACAAAAATTATGTTTACACGGATTATTCGTACAGCACAAACACTGCCGGAATTGACTGGCAATACTTGTGGGGAACTTCCGGTTACTCAAACACTTCTCTCTCACACACATTCCGCAAAACCGACGGAAGGTTTTATCAGACAAGAGACGCTAAGCTTTTGGTTAACAATAAATCTCTCGAACAAGAACTGAATTTCAGAAACATCAACCACTGGATTGCCGGCAAAAACGTTAAACTTGAGTTTGGCGTTGAAGCAAAATATTTCACCAACAATTACAATCAGTTTTATAATGAATACAAAGATTTGCTTGGGCAAACAACCCCCACTATTACAATGGATAAAACTCTTAACACATTTCGCGCCGGTGGTTTTGCAAATTTAATTCTCAAACCATTTGATAATGTTACTTTCACGCCGAGCATGCGCGTTGATTATTATGATTTCAATAAGACAACGAATATCTCTCCACGCGCTTCCCTTTCGCTAAATCTTGATGACGCAACTTCAGTTACCGGAAGTTTCGGTGTTTATTATCAAAGCGTTCCTCTTGTTCTATCCGTCCAGAAAGATGAGTTCAAGAATTTGAAGAATCCAAAATCAATTCAAGCAATAATTGGTATTACAAGAATGCTGGGAGAAAGTACGCGCTTAACTTTAGAGGTTTATAACAAGTCATATCACGATTTTCCGGTTGATCCAACTCAGCCAAATTTGTTTTTGTTTGATCAAGCAGCTATGGAAAATCTTTTTCTGCCGCACCATCAACTGTTAAGTGTTGGAACTGCCAACAGCAAAGGTGTTGAGCTGACTATTCAGAAAAAATTAGCAAAAGATTTTTACGGATTGCTGAGCGGTTCATATTCCAAAGCAACTTATGAGGGATATAACGGGATTAAGTACGACCGCATTTATGATAATCAATTTAACTTTGCAATTGAAGGAGGCTATAAACCAAACGAAAGCTGGGAATTTAGTTTGCGCTGGCTCTACGCCGGCGGAGCGCCTTACACGCCTTTCAACGAAGCCGCTTCAAGTGCCGCATTCAAAGGTGTTTTAGATGAATCGAAGACAAACAGCAAGCGGCTGCCCGATTTTCATTCGCTAAATATTCGTGCGGATAAACGTTTCCATTTTCAATCATCAACTCTAATTGTTTACTTAAGTGTGTGGAACGCTTACGCACACGAAAACATTGCGGCTTACACATGGAATGAAATTGATAATAAACTTGATAAAGAAAAAATGTGGGGGCTGCTTCCGGTCTTCGGAATTGATTTTGAGTTTTAGTCCACAGATTTTTTGCGGTATTCGGATGGTGTTGATCCGGTATGCTTCTTAAATATTGTGTTAAAGGATGATTTAGAACTAAATCCCGATTCGAAAGCTACGGCAATCAAGCTGTAGTTGGTGAACTCGGGATTTTTTATTCTCCGCTTAAATTCTTCAACTCTGTAATTATTGATAAAGTCGTAAAAGTTTTTCTGAAAAGCCG
>DAIEQT010000227.1 GCA_027347545.1 Ignavibacteria bacterium
AAAGCAGAATTAATAGCTCCGAATGAGAAGAAAAATCTACACACTGTTTCTATGACTTATCCGTGGCCAAGTGTAATCCGATTGAGTGATTACATTAAAGTTCCTTACAAACGAATTATTCTGACGCGCAGAAACATTTTACGGCGAGATAACCACAAATGTATTTACTGCGGCAGAGGAGATTTACCACTGACGATTGATCATATTAAGCCAAAATCGAAAGGTGGAGATGACAGCTGGGAAAATCTTGTTGCGGCTTGTTTGCCGTGCAATAACAGGAAAGGAGATAGAACTCCGGATGAAGCTGACATGAAACTGCGCGCTAAACCATACGCACCGAATCATATTCACTTCATGACAAATAACTCCGGTAGGATTGAGGATACCTGGAAACCGTATCTGTTTCAATCCTAAGAATGAACTAATTTTTATTATTTTTACAGCCCATTAAAAAAACTGATTATGCCGAAAAAAAGAATACTTAGCGGAATGCGCCCGACCGGCAAATTGCACATCGGTCATTATGTAGGCGCTTTAGAAAACTGGATTAAGCTTCAAAATGATTATGAGAGCTTTCATCTTATTGCAGATTACCACGTTTTAACTACTGGACTTGAAACTGAAGATATTTATCAGAACTCTATTGATATGGTGATTGATTGGCTTGCTGCCGGGCTCGATCCGGAGAAAAGTCCATTTTTCCGCCAGTCACAAATTAAAGAGCACACAGAACTTTTTCTAATTTTTTCAATGCTGATTACTACTGCACGACTAGAGCGCAATCCAACTCTCAAAGAGCAAGTGCGCGATTTGAATATAGAAAATGTAATCTATGGACATCTTGGCTATCCGGTTCTACAATCGGCGGATATTCTTCTTTATAAAGGTGATGCTGTGCCTGTTGGTGAAGACCAGGTTCCTCATGTGGAAATTACGAGAGAGATCGCCAGAAAATTTAACAACCAGTATGGAAATGTTTTTCCGGAACCTGATGCATTGCTGACAAAGTTTGCACGCTTGCCCGGTTTGGACGGCGACGCAAAGATGAGCAAATCTCTTGGTAATACAATTTTGCTTTCTGATGATGCAGAAACTGTCAAGCAGAAATTACGGAAAGCTGTTACCGATCCTCAAAAAGTTAGAAGGAACGATCCGGGCAGACCGGAAGTATGTTTGGTTTTTACTTATCACAAGAAATTTAACAATGAAGAAATTCCAGAAATTGAGGCTAATTGCAAATCCGGCGCGCTTGGGTGTGTTGATTGCAAACTAAAATGCGCTGCAAAGATGAATGAATGGCTCGCTCCGATAATTGATAAACGTAAACATTACGAAGCTAATTTGAGTGAAGTAAAACAAATCTTAAGTGACGGCGAAGCTAAAGGAAGAAAAGTTGCTCAAGCTACTATGAATGAAGTCCGTGAGAAAATGAAATTAGGTTGACGTGTATAAAATCCATCTAAATAGTTTCGAAGGTCCACTCGATCTTCTTTTGTTCTTCATCAAGCGTGATGAATTGGACATCTATGATATTCCGATTTCGCGCATTACTAAAGAGTTTAGTGAGTACCTGCATTTGCTCGAACAATTAGATTTGGAAGCAGCCGGCGAATTCATTCTTATGGCTGCCACACTGATGCAGATTAAAGTTAGAATGCTTCTTCCGCGCGAAGTTGATGAAAAGGGTGAAGAAATTGATCCGCGTGCTGATCTTGTAAAAGCTTTGTTGGAATACAAGCGCTACAAAGAAATGTCTGAAGAACTTTCCTTCATGGAAGCAAATCAGCGTAATTACATGTACCGCGGTAATTATGATTCCGATGCAAAGGAAACTCCGCCGGATTACGAAGTTTTGCTAAAGAACATTTCAATTTATGATTTGATTAAGGCTTTCAAAAAAGTTTTGATGGACAAACCGGCTGAACCGGTGCATCAAATTAAAAAATGGAACGTAACGATTGATGAGCAAATGGACTATGTTTTATCTAAGCTAAAAGAAAAACCGGAAATGAGCTTTCTTGAACTGATGGTTGATATGAGAGATAGAATTAAAATAGTAGTTACATTTATTGCAATGCTGGAAATGGTGAAAGACGGAAGAATCGGCTTGCGGGAATCCAGTACATTAAACGATTTTACAATTTACACGACTCAAAATGGATAATATTTATAACTCTGTAATAGAAGCACTTGTCTTTGCGAGTGATGAACCAATAACTCCACAAGAAATAATTAATGCCATCAAGGGAATTGATGGACCGGATTCCGATGTTGACGCCGGAGAGATAGACCTTGCTGTTGATGAGCTCAATAAAAAGTATGATGAAAGCGGCAGCGCGTTTACAATACTTAAAATTGCGCACGGTTATTCTTTTGCAACTAGACCAAACAATGCAAAGTATGTTGGTTTTCTTTCAACTGAAAAGAGCAAAAGAAGATTAAGCAACGCTGCGCTGGAAACTTTGGCGATAATCGCCTATAAACAGCCGCTAACCAAACCGGAACTCGAAATGATTCGCGGCGTGAATTCCGATTATACATTGAACACGTTACTTGAAAAAAATCTCGTCACAATTTCCGGAAGGGCAGAAACTGTCGGCAGACCGCTATTGTATGCTACTACCGATGAGTTTCTAAAATACTTTGGACTTCATTCTGTTAATGATTTGCCTAAGCCGCGCGAAATTGAAGAGATAATGAAAGATGAAGACTTCCTCGAACAAAAAAGAAAAATTATGATGGGCGGTTTGGAAGAGCAAGCCGAAGAAGCTGAATTGGAAAGAGAAATATCCCGTGAGTCATCTGATGATGACGATTCTGAAGATGCTGATATTGATGAAACAGAAATCGAAAGTGAAGAGGAAGAAATAACCTCGTTTGAAGAAAATGAATTAGGAACGGATTTAGAAAATGAAAGTAAGACTGAATAGGTTTCTTTCCGAATCGGGAGTTGCTTCCAGAAGAAAATCGGAAGAGTTTATTAAGGAAGGGCGAGTTAGTGTTAATGGTAGAACTATTCTCGACTTGGGAACTTCAATTGATACCGATACAGATATTGTAAAAGTTGACGGGGAAAAAGTAAAACCGGAAAAGAAAGTTTACTTCCTCTTGAACAAACCAAAAGGTTTTATCACAACAACAGAAGATGAAAAGGGAAGAAAGACCGTTGTAGATTTGATTAAAACAAACACCAAAATATTTCCAGTCGGACGATTGGATTACGATACAACCGGAGTTTTGCTGCTTACCAATGATGGAGACTTTGCAAACTTTCTAATGCATCCAAGCAATAAAATTCCAAGAGAGTATAAAGTAGCGCTAGACAAGCCGATTGAAGATGAGCACAGAACAAAATTGACTAAGGGAATTACTTTGGAAGGCAGAAAAGGAAAGTTTGAAAAAATCTACTATGCTCACAAAGATTATAAAGATAAACTTGTTGTTACAACAGTTGAAGGTAGAAATCACTTTGTAAAAAGAATGTTTGAAGCACTCGGATATACTGTAAAAAAATTGGAGAGATTGACTTACGCGCATTTCGATACTAAAGGGATGCCGATTGGTTCTTACAGAAAGTTATCCGATCAAGAAATAAAAAGTGTCTATGCAGAATACAAGCGCTAAAATATTGTTCATTATGTTTTTCTTTGCTTCCTTAGCAATAGCGCAAGTTGCTCAGAAAGATACACTTAACGAAAAGAAATCGCTGTCAACTGTTAACCAACTTGCAGAGCTTCGCGATCAGTTAGATGATATTTTCGGCGACCAAAGTTTTAATAACGCGCTCTGGGGGGTGATGGTTAAATCACTAAAAACCGGAGAAGTAATTTACAGACGTAACGCCGATAAGCTTTTTACTCCAGCATCCAACATGAAATTATTTACGAGTGCTGCCGCTTTTTTAATTCTCGGTGGTAATTACAAGTATCAAACTTCTTTTTATGCTAACGGTGAGTTTCTGCGCGGAACATTAAAAGGCGATTTAATTATTCAAGGTTCCGGCGATCCTACATTCTCCAATCAGTTTTTTAGCGGAAGTGCTACCAAAGTTTTTGAAGATTGGGCTGATACGCTTAAAGCCAAAGGTATTTATGAAATCACCGGAGATATTTTTGGTGATGATTCATATTTCGACAATGTTGGTTTCGGAAAAGGATGGTCGCTGGATTATGAATCAAGCTGGTTTGCTGCACCATCCGGCGCACTTAGTTTTGATGATAACATTACTGAAATTAAAATTGAGCCGAGTGAAATAAATTTCCCGGCTAAAATTACTGTTGTTCCGGAAACAAGATTTGTAACTATCATCCCAAAAGTTATTACTGCTGATGAAAGCGCGGAATCCGATGTTAAAGTTACCCGCGTACGCGGCGCGAATCTAATAACCGTAAGCGGACAAATTGCTAAAGGTTCTAAAGCAATTGCAGAGCATGTTTCTATTTCTAATCCTTCAATGTATTTCCTTACTGTGTTCAGAGAAGTTTTGGAAAAACGCGGAATTATTATTCGCGGCAAAATTGCCCGCCTTGATGACGCGGATAAAAATGTTGATCAGGATAATCTCATTCCAATTTTCAAGCATCATTCCGTTCCGCTTAGACTTATTATTCGCGAGATGAATAAAAACAGCAATAATTTTTACGCAGAGCAAATCTTAAAAACAATTGGAATGGAAGAGAATGATTTAGGCACTGTTGATAATGGGGTTAAAGCTTGTAAAGATCTTTTTAACAATATGGGAATTAATGCCGAAAGTATGGTAATGGCAGATGCTTCCGGGCTATCGAGATTAAATTTAGTTACACCGAGACAGATTATAAATTTGCTCACTTACATGTACAAGAACGAAGAATTCGAAAAGTATTATGAATCGCTGCCGATTGCCGGAATAGATGGAACTATGGCTGATAGAATGAAGCGAACTGTTGCAGAAGGAAATGTTCACGCTAAGCCGGGCTTTAATGAATTTGTGTCAGCCCTTTCCGGTTATCTTAGAACAACTTCCGGTGAGCCCCTTGTGTTTTCGATGATTGTAAATAATTATTTAACCCCGCCGGCATTGGCAAATTACATTCATGATAGTGTTTGCCAGCGGTTAATAAATTTTAATAGAAACTAAAACGCACGATACCAATAGGAGGATAAATTGGAAAACGTAAACATGGAACAAGATTTAAATGCTTTGATGCAGCGACGCTTTGAAGAATTGCATGAGCTTAATCAAAAAGGAATTCCCGCATTCGCTTATAGTTATGATGTTGATTCTTACTCAAAGGAAATTAAAGACGATTTTGAAAAATATGAAAACCAGGATGTTAAGATTGCCGGAAGAATAATGGCAATTAGAAGAATGGGCAAAGCGTCTTTTGCTCACGTTCAGGATCATCATGGACGAATACAAATCTACATTAAGAAAGATGATGTTGGTGAATCCTACGATGTGTTCAAACTTCTTGATATCGGCGATATTATTGGTGTAAACGGATTTGTTTTCAAAACTAAAACCGGCGAAACTTCCGTACACGCAAAGTCATTTCAATTGCTCTCAAAATCTATCCGCCCGATTCCAATTGCAAAAGAACAAGTTGATGAAAATGGAAACAAAATTGTTCACGATCAGTTCGCAGATAAAGAATTACGCTACCGCCAACGTTATGTAGATTTAATTGTTAATCCTG
>DAIEQT010000026.1 GCA_027347545.1 Ignavibacteria bacterium
AATTAAGCAGAATATTTCGGTAAAGGAAGCGCTGTCTAAAGCCACACACGCAATTCAGAAAGAAGAAACTGCAATTAGAGAAATGTGAGTTAGGAATGGTAACGAAAATCAGTGAGAAAATATCGCAGTATAAATTTCAGATACGGCACATTACCACTCTACTTGTAATTCTAATTGTGTTCCAATTAATTCTCGCGTTTGTTCAAAAATCTCTATTAAACAGCTTTCTAAATGAAACTCAATCATGGTATCAAAAGTATTCCGCAGAACGATTAGCGATAGTAACATCTACAAGCATGGAACTGTTGTTTGAAAATCTATTTATGGGAAAATCAATTTCGGATTACGAAGAAAGAAAAATAGTTTACTCGTTCAACGTAATATTTAAACAGCAGCTTATACAAAAAAGTGTTGAGGATATAAGTCTTATCTTGCTTAAGGATCACCGGATTTATGTTATTGACAGCGGACAACAGTTGTATGCGTATCTCACAAATCAGTTGGAGCCTTATCAAGAAAAAAATAGTGTACACAGCGAAGGAGTAAAATTATTTCTCTCCATGCGCGACCAAATGAGAGCCTCGGAAATAATCTTTAGTACTGTAAAGAACAATAAAACTTTTAATCTGCTCGTTCCGTTTGTACCGGATGGAGAATATCTAGGTGTAATGTATATGCGGATTACACCCGACTTTTCATTCTTAACCACTGAAGTCTCCGCCAACTTTGATAAAGTTTCGATGGTCTATTCATTTCTAATCTTAATTGGACTAATTATAATATTCTATTTTTCATCGCTTGCTGTAAAAGAAAGAAATGAAGCGCAGGCAAAGTTATTTGAAGAACATGAAGAAAACATAAAGAAACAAATTCGCTTGGAAAAAGAATCTCTCTTTACGAAAAGGATTTATCACACACATCATAAAACCGAAAAAATTATCGGCTTCATTAAGGATGATGTTCGCCAAATGCAAACTTCGAACATTGATGATCTCAAAAAACGGGTTGTAACTTATTCGAACTTTATTTCCCGAATGATTTATGATATGATGTGGTACGACCAAGATATTAACACAATTGTTAATCCAATGTTTCGTACAAATATTAACGAAGTGATCAAATTCATTGTTGATCACATTTTCCTCCGCATTTCCAGTAAAAATGAGATGTTCAATTTCGAGCTTCAACTTGATGATAAGCTGCCACTCGTGCATGTGAATGAGTTTGTTGTTTGGGAAATATTGGAACCGTTGATGCAAAACAGTATTGATCATTCAAGAAAAGAATCTGTAACCGTGCGTGTTTCTACGGAATACGATCCTATTAATCATCTTTCACATATTCACATAAGTGATGACGGCATTGGAATTCAACAAGAATTATTGGAAGTTGGAGCGGATGGAATTAAAAGAATATTTTTGGAAAACGAATCTACAAAGAAAATTGAGGGAGCTAATTACGGCTATGGTTGCTATATAGCTTATCAAATGGCGGTTGAAAAATGCGCATGGACTCTGGACGTAGAAAATCTTACTGCCGGAGGTTGCAGATTTACAATTATTATTAAGAACTAAAGGAAATTGAATGGGTAAATCTGATTTTATAAATATTCTGCTTGTTGAAGATGAAGATTTTGATGTAAGAAGAGTTAAGAACACAATCAGTTTTTACGATACCAGAATTAAAATTGCTGAAGTTGTTTCCAATGGAATGGCAGCGCTCGATTTAATTCGGTCTAATCATGATAAGTATGATGTTGTGATTATGGATTATCAAATCTCCGGCGGACTTAAAGGGGAAGAACTCATCACTAGAATAAGGGATATCGATCCTTTCATTCAGATTATTGTTATAACGAAGATGACGATAAACATTACAAATTATGACTTCGCAAATAATCTTTTAAAAGCCGGTGCATTTTGGTTCTGTACTAAATATCCGGGCAACATTGAAGAATACATTTATCAGCCTACAGATTTCATTTTGAGTATCTTTAATGCGACTGAAAAGAAGCGTTTAGAAAAACATAGAACACGCTCCGATAAGAAGTTAAGCCAAAGCATAGAAAACATGCTTGAAGCAAAACGGATTATTGGTGAATCTAAACCAATGCTTCAATTGAAAGAAAGTATTGAACGCTACAGTAAGAGTGATGTTAATATTTTGGTTTATGGCGCATCGGGAACCGGAAAAGAATTAGTAGCGTGGAATATTCATCTTAAAAGTAAAAGAAAGTATGAAAGTTTTGTCCCTATAAATTGCGGCAGCATTCCTAGCGAGTTGATTGAAAGCGAATTATTTGGCTATGAAAAAGGCGCGTTTACCGGTGCAAATACTAATAAATCCGGCCTATTCGAAATTGCACACAATGGAACTCTTTTTCTCGATGAGGTTGCAGAACTTCCGCTTCATGCGCAAGTAAAACTTCTTCGTGTACTTCAAGAAGGTGAGATAGAAAAAATTGGCCGCACAGATAAAGTTTCTGTCAATGTTAGAATTATTGCCGCTACAAACAAAAATCTTGCTAACGAAGTGAACAACAATCGCTTTAGAGAAGATTTGTATTACCGCCTAAATGTTGTTCCGCTTGATGTCGTTTCTCTAAAAGAACGGGGAAATGATATTATGCTTCTGTTCGATTATTTCCTTGATTATTTTAGCCAAGATATGGGTGTTGCAAAACCCGCAATCGAAGAGAAAGCAGTTGAAATTCTTCTTAATTACAAGTATCCCGGAAATGTTAGAGAACTGAGAAATATTGTTCAGCGGTTAGTTTTGAATTGTACTGATGTTATTACTGTAAAAGATATCAGTAACCCAATAATTCTAAGAAACCATGTTATTCTAAAAGACGAAACAAACTTTGATGATGTTTACAGCGGACAAGTTTTGCCTTGGAAAGAGATGGAGAAAATATTCAGAACAAAATATTTCAAGTATGTTAGAAGTATTTCTAGTTCAGATTCTGCAGCAGCTGAAAGACTCGGTTTGGCTCCATCAAATTTTTATCGTATGTGTAAAGAACTTGGACTGAAGTAAATGCAAATTAGAAAACTTGTTTAAATGGTTCGGACCTAACTGTAATAGGTTTAGATGCTTAGGCATTTGGCTTACCACGGTGGCTTGGTTAGTGAAAAGTTGATGAAGAGTTTAGAGATAGCATTATTGTTGCAACAAAGTGTGGGTTGGTGAATAACAACAATAGAAATGGCTTGAATAATCTTCATTGAAGGTATTAGAATAATTGTTCACCAAAAACATTATTGATTTAATAAGAGCTTATTAATTCGATAAATCTAAAATTTCTTTTTCACCTTCTATTATCTAAAAACCTAACAGTAAAAACCGTTTATCAACAAAAGGCACTTTGCCTCTTTGGTATGCAAATTGTCCCGGCATCAACGGTAACAAGCATAACAATTAGGCTCTTCTAAAATTAAAGATCTGATAGTTGAGAAATGACAAGAATAGAATACAAGATTATTGGGCTTTTCAGTTTAATATTTCTCATTTCTCTTTTTTCACAAACCTTTGGGCAATATACATTGAATTTTGGATTAGCCACGCCGCAAGAGCAATCCACACTCCCCAGAGCACTTGCTGAAATTAAAAAGCCGGGGTTGAAGAAAAAAGTTGAATTGGAAACAAAACTTCAAAAAGATGTTGATGGCAGCTATTCAATAATTGGTGGCTGGGAATTAAGCGAAGCCTCTAAATTAAATTCTTCCGGTGAAATTATTTCCTCCGTGAAGATCAACACGAAAGATTGGTACAACGCAACCGTCCCGGGAACAGTTCTTACAACATTAGTGGAACAAGGTGTTTATTCCGATCCATACTTTGGATTAAACAATCTTACTATTCCGGATACCCTTTGCAGACAAGAATGGTGGTACAGAGCAGAGTTTCAAATTCCGGCAAAAGAAAAAGATAGAAATACTTGGCTAATGTTTGACGGAATTAATTACAAAGCATATGTTTGGCTTAATGGAAAACTACTTGGAAAAATTGCCGGTGCGTTTAAGCGAGGGAATTTTAATGTAACGAGTGACTTGATTAAAAATGGAAAAAATATTTTAGCCGTTCATATTTTCCCGCCCCACAATCCGGGTATTCCTCATGAAGAATCTTCTACTGCCGGCACTGGACCGAATGGAGGAAAACTTTGTCTTGAGGGTCCAACTTTTATTTCGTCGGAAGGATGGGATTGGATTCCCGGAATTCGTGATAGAAACATTGGAATCTGGCAAGATGTGAAGCTAAAGTTTACAGACGTTATTACTATCATTGATCCACAAGTGATTACTGATCTTCCATTGCCCGATGTTTCTTCTGCAGATGTTTCGATTAAGACAGAGTTGAAAAACACAAGTAACCAATCTAAAATTGTTTCACTTTCCGGGAAAATTGGTGAAACTACTTTTTCAAAGAAACTTGAGCTTGCACCAAACTCTGTAACTAAGGTTGAACTAACACAAAACGAATATCCTCAGTTGAAAATTAAGAATCCAAAACTCTGGTGGCCGAACGGATATGGGAAGCAGGAGTTATATAATCTTGAATTGAGTGTAATTGTAAACAGCATAAAATCAGATCAAAAAAATATCCGGTTTGGAATTAGAGAATTTACTTACGAATTATCTGCTGATTATTCCGAAAAAGAAAATGCAAGATTAGAATTTGATCCACTTAAAGATTATAAAAATGGAATACCGGTTGTCGATAACATAAATAGAAGAGATGTAGGTGAAGGAGTTTCAATTCCTAAAGTGCATAATGGTGTAAACTGGCTCTCGGAAATTCCGAATGATGCGATGAGTCCGTACCTTGTTATAAAAGTTAACGGTAAAAGAATTTTCTGCAAAGGTGGAAATTGGGGAATGGATGACGGAATGAAACGGGTTCGCAAAGAATTGATAGAGCCTTATTTCAAACTTCACAAAGAAGCCAACTTCAACATGATTAGAAACTGGACCGGCGAGAGTACTGAAGAATTGTTTTATGATTTAGCCGATGAATATGGAATGTTGATTTGGAATGATTTCTGGCTTTCTACCGAAGGGTATAATCTCGAACCAATTGATAATAAATTGTTCTTGGAAAACGTAACTGATGTTGTAAAACGCTTTCGCAATCACGCATCGCTGGCATTATGGTGCCCGCGCAACGAAGGTTACGCCCCGGCTGCAATAGAAAATGATATCGCAAAAGTAATTGCCGAAGAAGATGGAACCCGGCATCACCAAGGTAATTCTCGCAATTTAAATTTGCGCCCTAGTGGACCATGGCATTACTACAAAGATCCGGCAGATTATTTTCGAAATGTTGCTAAGGGTTTTAATACCGAGTTGGGAACTACATCAATTC
>DAIEQT010000242.1 GCA_027347545.1 Ignavibacteria bacterium
CGGTGCTTTTCTTTTTCCCCAGCTATTAATAAAATACTCATTCATTGCACCGGCATCTATTCATGAATTCAGCATAACTGTAACAATATTAATGTTCATCATCTTCACAAAACATATTCTCCCGATGAGGAATTTTTTTAAATCGAATAATAATTTGAAAGATAAATAAAACAAGCTGTTTCATAAGTGTTCCAAAATATCAATATCCTTTGCGACTTTGCGTAATCTTTGCGTACTCTGCGTGAAATTTTTAAAATATAATTTTTGGAACTACACATAAATCGTACAATAATTTAGAGGATAAATAAAATGAAATCCAAATTCGCATTATTGTTCCTTGCCCTAACGATTTCGCTGTTAGCTCAGAACAATATCCGTGATAAAGCCAATGATGAGATTTATTCATCACGGCAAACGATAATTACAAAAACTGTTAAAGAAGTAAGCCCCGCGGTAGTCGGCATAAACGTTACTGAGATTCGTGAATATAGAGATGCACGTAGCTTCGATCCAATCTGGCGATTTTGGTTTGGTGATCAGTTAGACCGCGTTTATCAACAACAAATAAAAGGATTGGGCAGCGGTGCAATTATTTCCGATGACGGCTATATATTGACTAATGATCACGTCGCTGGTAACGCGGTAACTGCTACCGTCACTTTGACTGATGGAAGAAAATACGATGCAAAGATAGTCGGCAGCGATCCTACTTCAGATATCTGCCTGTTGAAAATTGATGCTAAAAATCTTCCTTATCTTAAGTTTGGAAATTCTGATGATATTATGATTGGTGAATGGACAATCGCTTTTGGTAATCCTTTTGGACTCTTCGACATAAATGATAAGCCGACTGTAACAGTTGGTGTAATTTCTAATACTAATATGACTCTCTCGCCAAGCAGTAATCGCTACTATGTTAATATGCTTCAAACAGACGCAGCAATAAATCCGGGCAATAGCGGCGGACCATTAGTTAATGCTGTGGGAGAATTAATCGGAATGAATACAATAATCGCTCAATCAAACGATGCGACAAAGTATGGATTAAATATTGGAAGTATTGGTGTTGGGTTCGCAATTCCTTCAAACAAGATTAAGCGCATTGTACAAGAACTAAAAACCAATGGGAAGGTTGATCGTAACTTTTGGACTGGTCTCAATATAATTACTGTTGACGAAAACTTTGCCAAAACTTACAGTCTTTTCACTAATCGAGGTGTTATAATTAACCAGCTGACAAAGGATTCCCCGGCGGATAAGGCTGGATTAAAAGTTGAAGATATTATTGTTAGTTTAGATGGTAATAAAATTAACAATTACGAAACTTTCCTAAGTTATATTTTTGAACATCGGACTGGTGATACAGTTGATGTAACCTTTATTCGTGGTGAAAAGGAAATGACAAAGACAATGAAATTGGAGAAAACTAAATGATTGAGCGTTACACACGCCCCGAAATCGGAAATATCTGGACAGAACAATTCAAACTAGAATCTTGGCTAAAGGTTGAGATACTAGCTTGCGAAGCTCGAGCTCAAATGGGTGAAATCCCTCAGAGCGATCTTGATGAAATAAAATCCAAAGCTAAGTTTAATGCTAAGCGCGTTCTCGAAATTGAAGAGACTACCAAGCATGATGTTATCGCTTTTCTAACAAACGTGGCCGAAAATGTTGGCCCGGCTTCACGTCATATTCACTATGGAATGACATCATCAGATGTTTTGGATACAGCGCTCGCTTACCAAATTAAATGCGCTGGCGAAATATTACTCAAAGATTTATCTGCCTTGAAAGATGCACTCAAGAAAAGAGCGCTTGAACATAAGCGGACAATCTGTGTCGGCCGCTCTCACGGTATTCACGCCGAAGCTTATTCCATGGGCTTAAAGTTTGCTCTCTGGTATGAAGAAGCCAAACGTAATATTGAGCGCTTAGAACACGCCGTAAAATCAGTTTCGTGCGGAAAGATTTCCGGTGCAGTTGGAACTTTTGAACACCTCTCTCCCAAAGTTGAAGAATATGTTTGCGAAAAACTTGGGCTTACTCCCGAACCGGTAGCAACTCAAGTAGTGCAGCGCGACCGCCACGCACACTTTCTTTCAACGTTAGCAATTATTGGTTCATCACTTGAGAAAATTGCAATCGAGATCCGTCATTTGCAGCGAACAGAAGTTTTGGAAGCCGAGGAATTTTTCTCGAAAGGTCAAAAGGGATCTTCTGCAATGCCTCATAAACGTAATCCAATTGTAAGTGAACGGATTACAGGCATCGCTAGACTACTTAGAAGTAACTCCATTGCCGCTCTTGAAAATGTAGCTCTCTGGCACGAACGCGACATTTCCCACTCTTCTGTAGAACGTGTTATCATTCCGGATAGCTGCATAGCGCTCGATTATATTTTATCACTCGCGACTAAGCTTGTGGATAACTTAATTATCTATCCCGAAAACATGATTACTAATTTAAATCTCACTCGCGGATTAATATTCTCTCAAACAGTTCTTCTTCGGTTAACTGAAAAAGGAATGACTCGAGAAGAGGCATATGCTTTCGTGCAGAAATCCGCTATGGAAGTTTGGGCTGATAAAAATAAAAATCTTAAAGATGAGCTCTTAGCTTCCGAAAGTGTCAGAAAGTTTTTATCAGAAAATGAAATTGATGAACTCTTTAATTCTGAAAAGTTGCTCAAGAACTTAGATTACATTTTTGCCCGATCTGTAGAGAAGTAATTTGAAAGTGTTGCTTCAATTTTTACTTATTTAAGTAGAGACGCTCCGTCGGAGCGTCTGCTTTTAATATCTTTTTTACACCTACCGCCCGAGTGAAACTTAAGCTTGCTCAAACAGATGACTGGCTTTTCCAATCACAAATAACCAATCACAGACCACTTTTGTTTTTCGATCTACCTTCGGAATT
>DAIEQT010000251.1 GCA_027347545.1 Ignavibacteria bacterium
TATTTTTACCGGCACAAATTTATTAATTAATTCCGAATTAAACGGTGCCTTAATTCGTACATAATTTGAAGTGAAACCTTTCATCACTCCGCTATGGTCTTCGTGCTCAAATAGAGCTATTAATTCTTTTCCAATCATGCTTTGGTAAAACTCATGCTTTTTCTTCTCACTCAAAATTCTGAGCATACTGCTTCTTTTTTTCCGCTCAATATGATCTACATCCCCGGGCATTTCAATGGCTTTAGTATTTGGTCTTTCGGAATAGGTAAAAACATGAAGGTATGAAATCGGCAAATCGCGGAGAAAAGCATAAGTTTCTAAGAAGTCCTCTTCGGTTTCACCCGGAAAGCCAACTATTACATCAACTCCAATGGCAAGATTTGGAATCTTCTCAACTGCTTTATAAATCAAATTTTTGTAGTCATCAGTTTTGTATCTGCGCTGCATTAGTTTCAAAATTTTTGTACTGCCGCTTTGCAGCGGAATATGAAAATGATTACACATTCTTGAATCTTTTGCTGTTAAGTCTAATATATCATCGTTCAGCAGATTTGGCTCGATTGAGCTTATGCGAATGCGGTAATTTCCTTCGACAGTTAGCATTTTTTTCAACAACAGAAGTAAATCTGTTTCTTGATCTTGCTCATGATCTTGATCTTCTTTTTCCTTTAGATCAAGATTAACCCGCTCCGACTCGTGTCGAGCGAGGCGAGGATCACGAGTAAGATCAAGAGGTGAGGAATAATCGCCGACATTTACGCCGGTAAGAATTATTTCTTTGAAATCTGCTGTGAGCAACTGTTTGAATTCTTTTATTACTTCATCCGGTTTAGCGCTTCGGCTTTTACCGCGCGCTAATGGAATTGTACAGAATGAACACTTGTAATCGCAGCCGTCTTGTACTTTGAAAAACGCGCGGGTGCGGTCGTTTCCATCCGTCGAGAAAGAAGAATTAAACTCATCTAATTTTTCTGTTGGAGAAACGTAAATCCGCCAAGGCGGATAAATGCATGAGAGTTTTTGCTTTTCAAATTTGTCTATGTATTCGAACAGCTTAAATTTTTCGTTGCTGCCGAGTACTGCATCAACACCATCTATCTTAACAATTTCTTCCGGACGAAGCTGAGCGTAGCAACCGGTTACAATTATGTAAGCTTCCGGATTATTTCTTAGCGCACGGCGAACTATTTGCCGGCATTCCTTATCGGCATTATCAGTTACTGTGCAAGTATTGATAACATAAATATCAGCCGCAGCGCTGTAATCAACAACTTCATAACCGCGATTCAGAAACTGATCGCCAATTGTTGAAGTCTCTGAAAAATTCAGCTTACAACCTAATGTATGGAATGCGACTTTGGGCATGGTCTAGTAATACTTTCTTGCTTTTGTTTTGTTTGATTGATAGTGGAAAGTCGAGAGTTGATAGTAAAAACACTTCATCTACCTAATCAACTTTCAACTATCTACTTTCTACTCACAATTAAAAAAGGGCTGTATCTAATCTAACAAAACATGATTAAACACAGCCCGATATTTTTCTAACAACTAAATACTATTAGTTATTGTCTTCTTTCTTCTCTTCAGCAGATGGCATTGATGGAGAAATCTTATCATCATATAAATTGAAATCTGATGAATCAAATTTTCCGGCATCAGCTTTAAGAACATCATCAACAGATACTTTTTCCAACTTATGGTCGGCAATGTACTGTGTGATTTCTTCGTTGCTCTTTTCTTTCAATGCTGCTAAAGCGCTGAGTACGATCTTCTTGTTTTCTTTATCGAATTCAACAACCTTTAATTCCAACTTAGCGCCTATTGGGAAACAGAATGATAAGTTTTTAATCTTAGAGGTTGATAACTGTGTTGCCGGAATAAATCCATCAACACCCAACGGTAACTCTGCAATAACACCTTTTTCAATTATACGAACAACTTTAGCTTCGCATTTTTTACCAACTGCATATTCTTTTTCAAAATTTTCCCAAGGATTAGCATTGATTTGCTTGTGTCCTAAAGAAATTTTTCTTGATTCAGTATCAACACCAAGAACAACAACATCAATCTTTTCACCTTTCTTAACAACTTCGCCGGGGTGACGGATCTTCTTTGTCCATGAAAGATCGCTAATGTGAACTAAGCCGTCTATGCCTGGCTCGAGTTCAACAAACACACCAAAGTTTGTTAAGTTGCGCGCAACTCCGTTGTGCTGCGATCCAACAGGATATTTCTTAACAATATCTTGCCATGGATCAGGAGTTAATTGCTTCATACCAAGAGAAATCTTTTTGTCTTCATTATCCAAACTGAGAATAACAGCTTCAATAATTTGTCCCATCGAAACAAATTGAGATGGATGACTGATATGCTGCGTCCAGCTCATTTCCGAAATGTGAATTAAGCCTTCTATGCCTTTTTC
>DAIEQT010000252.1 GCA_027347545.1 Ignavibacteria bacterium
ATTCCTTGAAAATCGAAATGCGCTGTTCCAAAATTCTTATAGATAACTACATCAGTAACACCGAGAGAATTGGCAAAATCTTTTGCGAAGGCTGGTCCATCGCCTACTACTAAAAAGTCCATTTCCGTCTTGGTTCTTCCAAGTAAAATGTCTCTAACGAAACCGCCTACGAGATACACACCTTCCCCGCGCAATTCTGCGATTGCGCTTAATTTTGATAGATAAGAATATTGAACAAGATTTTCTTTCAGATTCATTTGAAGTGTTCTACTTTCAGCTTTGTTTCACCCGCAAAGTTAACAAACCAATTTACCATTCTTAAATTTTCTATAGCACTAAATTTCTTCCAGTCAGCCGCATAAATATCTACTGCCATTATTGCAAAATGTTTTGCTCCGGTGTAATCTCTTTTGAACAACAAATAGTGAGATACATTCAAAGCAACTTCTCTAGTTTCATCATCAGCAGCCACGAAATTCTTTTTCAAATCATTAATCACAGTATCAACTTTTACCGAATCTAAAGCCAACAGATAAGGAGCTACAAAACTTTCTTTAGTGTTATTATAAATATCAAACAATCTATCTGCTCTTTCCGTTTCATTTCCGGTTAAGAAAGATTTAACTGCGGGATAACCGTTAGCTTTCCAAATTAGTTTAATAAGCTTAACTCTGTTCAAATAGTTTGGATGCGGATTCTGCTCTTCAACCAAGTTATAATACTTTTGCGCGTTAAGAGAGTCTCCAATGAGCAAGTAAGAATCAGCAAGCTGCAATTCCAGGCTGTAAAGAAATTGGCTCTTTGCAAAATGTTTAATTTCTTTCTCTAAAGCTGAACAACTCGTTCTATATTTTTTCTGTTTAATCAAAGAAGCTGAATAACCAAGCAGCGAATTTGCCGACGAAGAATACTTGTAAATTGATAAATATTTTTCTGCGGCTGAGCCAAATTCCTTTTTCACATACTCTTCTTTGGCTTCCTTCATATCATTAGACGCCATTCTTGGACAAAACTTTTTGAATATTGTTTGTCCGCCAAAATAAAGCTGCGCTTGTTGGCTTTTGTTTGTTAGAGTGCTATCGGAAAGTTGCGCTTCAAACTGTTTAGAAAGAAAGTCCAAGTTCTCGCCTACTTCTTTCTCAAAATCCAAATCACCATACAGTTGCATTACTTTCTTTGCGCCATATCTTTCCGCTAAAAACTCAAGGAACGCGCCGGAATAAATGTACGCCAGTGATGAATAGTTGGTAAAGAACTTGCCGGAGTCAAACAAATTTTCCAATTGGACTTTATAGCCATTGTTGTAGGCAAGCTTAGCAGCATATAGAACCTGATAATTATCGAAGTCATTTTCTATCCACATAGCTAATCCTTCAATCATAGCTACGTTTAGATTACCGGCTACTTTAAAAGGAGTTACACCAAACTCTGCGGCAACTGTGTGAACAATTTCATGTTTTAACGTTTGTTGATAATTAGTGTAGTTAATGAATATTTTATTCATCCATGGTTTGGAAACATCTGCGTTACCGGCGCCAAATAATTCACGCTTCTGCTCCTTATCATTAAAAATGTACGAAACAATTTTCGGAGTTTCAGTTACATCCAACCTATTAGTTACTTGCTCATAATAATATTCATGAAGCAACCCAATGAATTCGTAATCCGACTTCCTAACGCTATCTCCCAGAAAGATTTCAAAATGATCTGTTGTTATTTTTGTACTCAACTCATTTTGGAGTTCGGATTGGGTTGTAGCAAATCCCAAAAGAGGTTCTAGAACGAACGACAAAGTAAGAAGTAGAATCAATCCGAAAGCCAAAAAAAGTTCCTTCACTTTAAGATATTGCTTCTGTTGTAAAGTGAATAAACCAGCACCAAAAACAGCAAGGTTGAATAGCTGAAACAAGATTAACTTGAGATTGACAGCTACATCCTCATCATAGATTGTACCGGGAAAGAAGCCAAACACCGGATTGTAGAAATAAACTTGAGGATAGAAATAAAACTCAAAGAGCGAAGTAAGAAACAGCAATACAGAAACAGAAACAAAAGTTAACCGATTAAACCTTTTTGTAACTAGCGAAGAAAGCATTCCAAGTATGATTCCTAAAACATAAGACGGAACTGCAATTACAAAGTAAAACGCGAGCCCATCTTTTATTGGGCAACGAGAATTGAATAAACTTGAAAGAGAGCCGATTGTTAGCGGGATTAATAATACTACCAGAACAGTTTTGTATTCAGCGATAATGTAATCAAAAAAGCTTGGCCGGTTTTCAAGCTTTTGTTTATTGCATATAGTTATACCACCAATAAAAAAAAGGATTATGGAATTAACCAACACAAATTCATATCCAAGTGAATTTGTTAGCGGCAATGTAATTAAGAAAAGGTTAATCAGAATAAGAGAAGCGAAAAGGATTACCCTCTTCACTCTAATGTTAAGAAATGATGGCAATCTAAAATTCCGTTGTTGTTTCTCTTTGTATATCCGCGCCTAATGTTCTCAGCTTCTCTTCAATTTTTTGGTAACCGCGATCCAAATGATAAATTCTTAAAACTTCTGTTGTGCCCTCGGCAGCTAATCCGGCAAGTACTAAACAAGCGC
>DAIEQT010000255.1 GCA_027347545.1 Ignavibacteria bacterium
TATTTTTAATTGTTCGTAAGCTTCTTCAATTCTGTTTGCTTTAATTAACTCATCAACAAGTTTAAATCTAGTTTCAACATCACTGGATCGTTTTCTCAGCGTTCTATAATAACGATCAATTGGATATTCTTTTTCGTATGCACGGGGGTCTGACTGAACTAGATATGCTTGTTGGTTTACAATGTCCAATCCATCTTCTGCCTCTTTGAAAAACGGTTTGTAAGCAAGGGCAGTTTCAAAAGCTTTCTTTGCTATCTGATATTTTCCGAGCCACAAGGTGAAGTAACCATAACGGCTCCACAAACGCCAATCTTGAGGGTAGCGCTCTGTAAATTTCTTAAGAATCCTTTCACCCTTAACAATGCTGCCGGTTTTTGCCAAAATTTCTGTATAGCGAATAATCTCATCAGGCGAAGCGTTATCATCACGCATCAAATATTCATCATACCATTGTTCTGCTTTATCCCAAATTTCCATCCACTTATAACACTTTCCAATTTCCAGATAATTAAAAGGAAGGTTTGGATTGATATCAATTTCTCTGCGGTGACCGACAATTTTTTTGTTTAGAAGAGCATACCAGTAGGTTAACATTTTCTGAAGTTCTTGTTCATACTTAGTCCGTAATGCGCCATCTTTTTGAAGCGCTACTGCACGGCGGTATTGTACTCTAGCGTTTTCATACGATTGTCTTTTCTCTAAACATTGCGCTTGCAAATAATAGCCAACCGGATCTTGCGGCAGTGCTGCAATGAATTTGTTTAACTGATCAATTGCCTCACCGTAACGCCCGGCAGCCATATGTGATTGAGCAGTTCTCATTAGAACATCGGCAACATTTACTTTTTGCTGGGCATAGCTGATCTGAACAAGCAGAACAAAAAAGATGATTAAGTAATTTTTTTTTGGAAACATAGTTTTGTCTTGTTTAAGGAACAAAGCGTACAAAAATCAAGCCCGGCAAAAATTGTGTTTAATGGCTTTCTGCAGCCAAAATTTATACAAATTTTGAGAAAGATGAAGGGTTGTGGCTCATTTTGGGAGGTAATTTCTAGAGAGGCATCTAGAAGACAATGCTGTCATGTAAAAATTTTTAGCACGCAGATTAATTATGATTTTTATGATCTCTTAAGATAAATCATAAGAAATCTTAATCATCTTAACAAATCTGTGCCTGCCCGCCGCTATCTGGCGTGGTTCTGCTTTTTCTTTTTTTCCAAACTATAGTTGCTAACCTCACAGCATTGCATCTAGAAGATGTCTCTTAACCTGAACTAGAACTGGAAATAGATAAACGGAGTTATATCTGCCGACTTAAACTGTGCTGCAATCCAAATAACCGCAACAAGTAAAATTGCCTGGATAAACCAAGGGAGCGCGACAAAGAACTTCTTAAAACCGTTTTCAACTTTTACCGGCATAAAATGCAAAACATATCCTAACATCATCAATCCCAAAATTATGGGAAGTTTTTCCGCGAACTGTAAGAATACTTCCGCGTGGAAGAATTCGAAAATCTGAGAAAACATGTCTTTGATTACTTGCATGTCGTTTGTGCGGAAAATTATGAACGAAGCAGCAATCAAATGAAATGTAATAACGACCTGGAAGAAGCGTAAAAACTTTGTTTCGTTGATACGCAGCAGTTTATAAAGCGCTTGTTTAGGTTTTTGAACTAGCAAACTGAAAGACATCATGAAGCCATGGAGCGCGCCCCAAATAATAAAATTCCATGCGCCGCCATGCCAGAGACCGCAAATTACAAACGTGATAAATATAGCAATCACGTTTGCCCAAATTCTTAGAGAGCGCATGCTGAACTGCATCGGCTTGAAAAGATAATCGAGCAGCCATTTGCTGAGTGAAATATGCCAGCGCCGCCAGAAATCTGCAACGCTTGTTGCTTTAAATGGCGAGTTAAAATTATCCATCAACTTGAAGCCAAGAAAGAGAGCAACGCCAATTGCCATATCTGTGTAACCGGAGAAATCGCAATAGATTTGCAAAGCGTAACCATAAATAGCCAGAAGATTTTCTACGCCAGTGTAGCGAAGTGGAAAGTCAAATATTCTATCTATAAAATTTAGGCTTATGTAATCTGCGATTACTACTTTCTTGAACAAGCCAGCCATGATTAAAAGTGTGGCTTTGCCTAAATCTTCTTTGGAGAGATAAAGCTCTTTTTGAACTTGCGGCAAAAACTCCGAAGCGCGGTCAATTGGTCCCATCAATAAATTTGGGAAGAAGAAAACATACACGCAAAAATCGCGGAAGCTTGTTGTTGGTTCCATGTTATCTAAGTAAACATCAAAAACATAATTGAGCGATTTGAATGTGTAGAAGGAAATTCCAATCGGCAGAAAAATGGAAAGCGGCTCAAACTGAGCTTTGTTCATCTCAGCGATAATCTGCATTATAAAATTTGTGTACTTGAAGTAGCCGAGTATTCCAATATTAAGAAGAACTGCCAGCGCAAGATGAATTCGCTTCCATGTAAAGTTTTCCGTTGAGGCAATAAACTTTGCGAAGAAGAAGTTCACTACTGCCGAAACGACAAGTATTCCCGCGTAATATCCGGCTGAGTTATAGTAGAAGTAAAGTGAAAAGACAATCAGCAAACCAAGGCGCACCATTTTGTTTTTGCCGAACAGATTGTAGAAAAGCAGAAAGAACAAAAACAAAAATAGAAACAAGCTTGTGCTGAATATCAGAGGATCGGTTGGATTGTACTTTAGCAAATCCCAAATGTATTGCAGATTAATGTTGAACATAGAATGGTTTTGTTTTTGCGGCTTTGCATTAGCTTAGCGTCTTTGCGTGCAAGCTTTACTCTTTTCCACGCAAGGAACGCAAAGAAAACGCAAGGAACGCTATTGGAAGAATTATTTACCTAATTTTGAATCAAC
>DAIEQT010000302.1 GCA_027347545.1 Ignavibacteria bacterium
GATTTTGATAAATGCTTTATTCTATTGAGCTAAGAAAGTTTCGGCACTTGAAAATACGGTAACGCTGTTTGCCGGAAACCTCTTCAATGATTAGTTCTTCTAAAAGTTTGGAAATGATAACGCTTAAAGTCTGCTTTGAATAATTCAACTCCGAAGTTAATTGCTGAATAGTAATAACCGGTTTTGTTTTTAGTAAGTCTATTAATTTTAATGAAGCAGTGGTAACGAGATTTTTCTCAATCAATAATTTTGTGTTCTGTTCGGCAGATGCATGTAATTTGGTTAAGTATTGCAAGGTAAGCAATGCTGCTTCGTAGAAAACGCGAAGCATAAACTTTACCCAGCCGTTCCAATTGTTGTTTCTTGCCAAGTCATCCAAACGGTCAAAGTATTCAATTTTCTTTCCACGCAAGATTTTGGAAATCTGCAAAACCGGAATTGATAATTTTTTCTTCCAAACTAAGTGAAGCTGCATTAGTGTTCTTCCGACAACACCATTGTGAGAGTTAAACGGATGAATCATTTCGAATTGCGCGTGAACTAAAGCAACATTAACAAGCGGATGATATGAAACGTCGTTAATTAAATATTGTTCGAGCGAATTCATCAACTCCGGAACTTCGCCGACAGAAGGAAGAGAAAATGTTGGTTCATCGGTTCTAAATTCTCCCGCCGTTTTTTCTTCCGATAATTCTTTGTGAATAGTTTTTATCAAGCGGGATGGTTTTACATCTTTTAAAATTTTTTGAGCTACTTCAGTAGAGTGAATCAATTTATTTGTCTGCTGCTCAGTTTCGGAATTGAAGAAGTAAGACTCTAGATTCCAGCCGGTATTATAATCTAAAGAGTAGCTGTTAATGGTTTCGTTAACTTTAATTAGATTGTAAAAGCCATCGGAGGTAAAATTCGTCAGCAACTCAATTTGAGATAACAGTTTCTCGGTTTCCGAGATAAGAGTAAGCAACTCGGAATCGAGCTTTAATTTGGGACTAGGCGGCAAAGAATTTGGAATCATTTGAATTAAGACAAATATTGTTGACTTAAATAATAAAATAAATTAAATAAGTCAAGAATACATTATTTTATGCCGTATGATAGCATTATAATTCTGAATCATCGGTCTTAAGAGTCAATAAATTGAGAAGCATAGTGCTTAGCCGAAAGCGGCTCTTTCGTCGAGCTCTGGATAAGCTCGCGCCAGTTTAATGATGCACCGGGAGAAAAGAATTCGGTCTTGAGAAACTCTCCAACATTTTTGTTATTAGAAAAACTAGCTGAATCATCCGGCTTCAAAATATTTTTTGTTATAAAACCGTAAAGTTGTGAAGCGAGCAATTCACCGAGCATATAATTGTGGTAATATGCCGGATATAAAGCCACGTGAATTTTAGAAGCCCAATCTGCGTTATTTCTGCCAGCCGGTTTTTTTATTAACTGATACCGCTCAACCAATTTCCACCAAAGCGCATTCAAATCTTGATCGGGATTTTCATACATAGATTTTTCGAATCTGTACATCACTTGCACCCAACGAGTGAAGACAAGTTGTTCTAATCGTAATGAATTAAAGCAAGCAGAAGAAATTTTCTCAGCTTCCCCATGCGAAATTCCAACAACATCTTTAAGCCAAGCCGGAATAGAAGTAAAACGCCCGAACAACATAGCAATTGCTTCGGTAGTAAAAATATGCGCATGCGAGTGCAAGCTCCACGGAAGTGTTGGATTAATAAACTTATCGTATGCCGCGTGACCGAACTCGTGCACTATTGTACTCATCCATCTATGTGTTGGCTTGATGTTGCAAACAACACGCACATCTCCGCATCGGTCTATATCGGTACAGTAAGCGTGCTGATATTTTCCTTCTTTCTCGTAAAGGTCGCTCTTGGAAATTAAATTATCTATGTTAAGCCCAATCCCATCAAAGTATTCTTTAGTTAGTTGTTCTATGTCTTTCTCTTTGAAGTACGAATCAAGCTCTACACTGTAGATTTTTGGACCATGCTGAAAAAACTTATCTTGGTAATGCCACGGCATCAATTGTTCTGGTGTGATAGAATATTTTTGGCAGAGAAAAGAATCAATTTCACTTTTCAGTTTTACAAAAGCATTTCTTGTAAGCTCATCCAATTCATCAAACAGTATTTCTATTTCTTCTGCGGATTGTTCGCTTAACAGTAAACTCATTTCGTGATAGTTTTTGTAGCCAAGCTGAGTAGCGGCAAGATTTCTTTTCTTCACAAGTTCGATAACATCTTTTTCAACCAACGCACCAATTTGTTTAGAGGCTTTCCATGTCTCTTCAAGCTCAACCGAATTTGTAGATTCGCTAAGAATTTCATCAATCTGATTGTCTGTTAAACTCTTTCCGCCAACATCAACTCTGTAAGTTGCAAAGGCTTCTTCAACCTTTGTTGATAAGGTGATTATCTCTTCGAGAAGTTTTTCTTCATACTGATTTTCCGCGTAAGAGTTGTAAATAAGCTCTAGCTGCCGCTTTAATAAAGGCTCAACAATCTCGCCGGACTCTTTAAAGGATTTTAACTTTGCAAAATCTTCTTTGTTGGTAAATATTCTACTAAGCTTTAGTTGAAGTTCGCTAGATCGCTGATAATCTTCCGGCTTTCCGCTTATTGAAGCATTAAAATATGAGAGAGAATTTTCTCTGCTTAACTCAACAACTTTGCTTTCGTAATATTTTAAAAATTCGCGAAACTTTTCTTCCACCGGATTGCCTTTCAAAATAATGTATGAGTTTAACATTAGCTTAGCAAGTCATCATCTCTGTAAAGCATAAGTATAGAGCTTTGCGGCACAATAACCATTTTTTGTTTTTCGATCTCAACTTCAATCCCGTCTTTACGTAAGAAGACAGCGTAATCACCTTCTTTGGATTGAAGCGGGATATACTTTATTGGTTTTTTCTCCCGCCAAATTTCCTCATCATCCGTCGGGAGACCGATTGGATAACCGGGACCAGATTTAATTACGTAGCCGCCTTGCACTTTCTCTTTTTCGTAAACACCCGGCGGAAGGTACAACCCGCCATTCGTTTTAGAGGTGCTTTCTTCCGGTTTTATCAACACACGGTCACCTACAATTATAATTTTATCCGTGTTAATCATTTCATTTCCAATTGTTACTTCAAAAATATACAATCGGCAAATCAAATTGTTTGGTGTTTTGTCTCTATCAATACTAATTTTGATAAAAAGAAAGGAAACCCATGAACGAATTTTGGAACGAGCGTTACGGCATACAAGAATATCTTTATGGAAAAGAACCAAATGTTTTTCTGAAACAAGAGCTCGAAAACGTAGCTCCGGGAAAAATTCTTTTCCTTGGCGAAGGCGAAGGAAGAAATTCCGTTTACGCAGCATCAATTGGCTGGAGTGTTGATGCGTTAGATTCTTCTACTGTGGGAAAAGAGAAAGCTGAAAAGTTAGCTGCCGAGCGTGGAGTTAAAATTAACTATGAATTGGTGAATCTTAAATTCCACATGCTTCCCAAAGAACAATATAATGCAGTAGCGATAATTTATTTTCATCTTCCATCAGAATTCCGCAATACGGTTTATCAAGAAGCTGTTGGCGCGCTTAAACCGAACGGCAGATTAATTCTCGAATTGTTCGATAAAGAGCAGTTCAAAGTTCCTTACGCCGGACCAAAAGACGAGAATCTTTTATACTCACTTGAAGATGCTGTAAATGATTTTATAGCTCTCGATTTTGAAAAACTATCGAAAGATACAATTCAAATGGACGAAGGAAGCGGACACAAAGGTAATGGATACGTAATCCGCTTTGCTGGAATCAAAAAAATAAACCGCGAATTCGCGCCAAAAACAAACAATTATAAACTTATGGAAACTAATACTTGACAGAGGAGTTTCCATGTGTTAATTTGGAAACCAGAAAAACAAAAATAGTTTCTATGGTGGAAAATGGAAGAGACAGACAAAATTTTAGAAGTTAGTCAGGAAACACTTTTCAGAGAGGGCTTCTACAAAACAACAATGGATGATATTGCGTCTTCGCTTAAGATGAGCAAGAAAACCATCTACAAATATTTCCCATCGAAAAATGATTTAGTCATGGCGGTTGCAAATTATTTTACAAAAAAGATGGAGAAGAAAATTCTTCCCATTTTGGAAAGCGATAAGAACGCAATTGAAAAACTTGCCGGCTTAATAAATCTTTTAAGTGGAACAGCAGCAAAAATAGGAGACCGGGCGTTTGGCGAGTTAAAAAATTATTATCCGGAAGTATGGAAACATGTTGACTCCTTCCGAACAGAAATGATGTACGGAAACATCACAAAAGTTTACGACCAAGGAAAGAGAGAGGGATTGTTCCTAGATTACCCAACGCCAATCGTGATGAATGTTTTTGTAAACGCAGTTAGATCAACAGTTAATCCGGAGTTTATCATCAATAACAATTTTTCAATGGTTGTTGCCGCACAAACAACTTTTAGAATAATTCTTGGCGGAGTTCTAACAGAAAAAGGGAAAGAAGTTTTTGATAAATCTTTTAATAGCGAAATAAAATGAAAACAACAAAGTATTTGATAATAGCAAGTTTGCTTGCCGGCGCAGTTTACGCTCAAACAAATGTTACACTAAATGAGTGCTATGAAAAAGCACGCGCAAACTTTCCCTTGATTAAACAAAAAGAATACCTTGCTAAAAGCAAAGAATATAACGTAAGCAATATTTGGCACGGTTATTTTCCGCAAATTACAATTAGCGGACAGGCAACATATCAGTCTGATGTAACAGCGTTTCCTATTGCAATTCCGGGAATGCAGGTAGAATCTCTTTCGCAAGATCAATACAAAGCTGTCGCAGATATTTCGCAAGTGATTTACGATGGCGGAATAATGAATTCGCAATCAAGCATGCAAAAAGCTTTAGCCGATGTTGATGATCAAAAAGTTGAAGTTGAACTGCTGAAGCTAAAGGAGAGAATTAACCAAATCTACTTTGGAATTCTTTTGTTTGATGAGCAGCTTGTTCAAACAACTTTGCTTAAAAACGATTTGCAAGCAAGTCTTGATAAGTTGAGTGCGGCTTATGCAAACGGAACAGCAACCAAACCAAATGTTGATGTTCTGAAAGCTGAATATTTGAAAGCGAATCAACGTGAGATTGAAATTAAATCTTCAAGAAAAGTTTTTGTTGAAATGCTCGGTTTGTTTATTAACGAAGCTATGACCGAGAACGCTGTTTTAGAACAGGTGAATTCTATCGAAGATTTTTCAATAGAGATTAACAGACCGGAGTTGAAACTTTATTCATCGCAAGAAAAAATGCTTGATGAACAAGGCGGATTGGTTACAGCAAAAATTCTTCCCAAAGCCAGTCTATTTTTTCAAGGCGGATATGGAAAGCCAACGCTCAATATGTTAAAAAACAATTTCGATTGGTTTTACGTAGCCGGCGCAAGATTAAGCTGGTCGCCCTCGAGTTTATATACGCTTAAAAACGAAACCGAAATTTTAGAGTTGAATAAAAAATCCGTTGAAGCTCAAAAAGAAACTTTCTTGCTGAATACAAACGCAACACTAAAGCAGCAAGCGGCAGAGATTGAAAAACTAAAAGCGCTAATCAAAGTTGATAAAGAAATTATTGAGATTCGTTCAAGCGTTAAGTTATCGGCTAAAGCGCAATTAGAAAACGGAGTGATTACATCTAACGATTTTATACGCGAGCTGAACGCCGAAGATCAAGCAAGACAAAATTTGGGAATTCATCAAACGCAATTGATGCTTGCAGAGCAATCTTACAAAACAACTTTAGGAAACTGATTTTAAATTAATAATAGATAATAAAATGAAAACAATATTTAGCAAAATAAGTTTTGTCGCAGTTGTTGCGGCAACATTAATCGGTTGCGGCAGCGGTAACGGAGAATTTGATGCAACCGGAACATTTGAATCCGAGGAAGTTATTGTTTCTTCCGAAGCTACCGGAAAGTTGGTTCAGCTTAATCTGGAAGAAGGCTCTCAGCTAAAACAAAACGAAGTTGTTGCTGTTGTTGATACAGTACAGCTTTTTCTAAAAAAGAAACAATTGGAAGCTAGCATTAAAGCCGTTCTTAGCAAACAACCGGATGTAAATATTCAACTTGCCGCAATCAAAGAACAAATTGAAACAGCGGAAACAGAAAAACGGAGAGTTGAAAATCTTGTTAAAGCAAACGCCGCTACAACAAAACAGCTTGATGATATAAATTCTCAGTTAGATGTTTTGAATAAGCAATTTGAAGCTGCTAAATCCAACTTAACAATTACAAAAACCGGATTGCAAAGTGAAACGCTTCCGTTACAAGCGCAAATCGAGCAGATACAAGATCAAATAAAACGAAGCGTTGTAAAAAACCCAATTGATGGAACTGTTTTAACTCGTTATACAAAACAAAATGAAATTGCCGCAGCAGGAAAAGCACTTTATAAAATTGCAGATTTATCAGAAATGACTTTGCGTGCCTACATCAACGGCGATCAACTTGGACAAGTAAAGATTGATCAAAAAGTAAAAGTGTTTGTTGATAAAGGAAATGGCGAGCAAAAAGAAATGAGCGGAGAAATTTATTGGATTGCCTCCAAAGCTGAGTTTACTCCAAAGACAATTCAAACAAAAGATGAGCGAGCTAATCTTGTCTATGCAATTAAAGTAAAAGTAAAGAATGACGGCTATCTGAAAATTGGAATGTACGGCGAAATCAAATTTTAATCTTAGCGCCTTTGCGTCTTTGCGAGAAACATTTTTCTCTCGCCAAGACGCAAAGAACGCAAAGCATAATACTATGAAAGCAGTTGAACTTAAAAATATTATAAAGACCTACTCAACAAAGAAAGAAACAATTACAGCTGTTGATGATGTTTCTTTTTCCGTTGAAGAAGGAGAAATCTTTGGATTGATAGGTCCTGATGGCGCTGGAAAAACATCAATCTTTAGAATTCTTACAACGCTTCTACTTGCGGATAAAGGAAACGCAAAAGTATTGGGTAACGATGTTGTTAAAGAATGGAAAACTATTCGCGATATAATTGGTTATATGCCGGGAAGATTTTCGCTCTATCAAGATTTGACGGTAGAAGAAAATTTGGATTTCTTTGCGACAATCTTTAACACAACAGTTCAAGAGAATTATGATTTAGTTGCCGATATCTACAAACAACTCGAACCATTCAAAACTCGCCGTGCAGGTAAACTAAGCGGCGGAATGAAACAAAAACTTGCGCTTAGCTGCGCGTTAATTCACAAACCCAAAATATTGTTTTTGGATGAACCAACAACCGGTGTTGATCCGGTTTCCCGCAAAGAATTCTGGGAAATGTTAAAGCGATTGAAGAAGCAAGGAATTACAATTCTTGTTTCAACTCCTTATATGGATGAAGCGAAACTTTGTGATAGAATTGCTTTGATTCAAAAAGGAAAGATTTTGTCAATCAACACTCCGGTAGAAATTGTTAAACAGTTTGGACAAAATCTTTATGCGGCGCATTCGGAAAACATGTTTAAGCTTCTAAATGATCTCCGTGCATTTCCTAAGACAAAAAGCTGTTTTGCTTTTGGAGAAAACCATCATTTAACACTGGATGGCGAAAACATTGAAGAGCTAAAAAATTATCTAGCGGAACGCGGACACAAACAATTAACAATACGCGAGATAAAACCGGAAATTGAAGATTGCTTTATGCAACTAATGAAAGCCCATCCCAATCCTTCCCAAAGGGAAGGGCTTTAGAAGAATAAGAAGCGCGATGAATAAAGAAATAGTTATTAAAACTGATAAGCTCACAAAAAGGTTTGGCGATTTTATCGCTGTAAACGAAATCTCATTTGAAGTTTACAAAGGCGAAATTTTCGGCTTTCTTGGTGCAAACGGTGCCGGAAAAACTACGGCAATGAAAATGCTGATTGGTATTTCCAAACCAAGCAGCGGTAACGCGGCAATTGCTGGCTACGATGTATACAAGCAAACAGAATTGATTAAGAGAAATATCGGTTACATGAGTCAAAAGTTTTCTTTATATGAAGATTTAACCATCAAAGAAAACATTCAGCTCTTTGGCGGAATTTATGGTTTAAGCGACGATCAAATAAAAACCAAAGGCGAATCGTTAATTGAGAAACTTGGATTACAAGACGAAGCTGATAAACTTGTTGTTTCACTTCCGCTTGGATGGAAACAAAAGCTAGCATTCAGCATAGCAATTCTTCATCAACCCAAAATTGTTTTTCTTGATGAACCAACCGGCGGTGTTGATCCCATTACACGCCGGCAGTTTTGGGATATGATTTACGAAGCTGCAGATAATGGAATTACTGTTTTTGTTACAACTCATTATATGGATGAAGCAGAATATTGCCATCGCGTTTCAATTATGGTTGATGGAGTTATACAAGCGCTTGATTCACCGGAAGGATTAAAAATGAGATACAACGCTCAATCAATGGAAGAGGTTTTCTTAATGCTTGCTCGCGGCGCAAAACGCAGTGATTAATAAATAGCGGCTTAGCGTCTTTGCGAGAGAAAAATTTCTCGCAGAGCCGCTAATGCGCAGAGAAAAGAATTATGAAACAACTATTAATATTTATCAGAAAAGAATTTCGTCACATCTTACGCGATTACCGTTCGATGTTGGTATTGCTCGGCTTACCAATTGTTCAGCTATTAATTTTTGGCTTTGCAATTACAAACGAAACGAGAAACTCATCCATTGCCATTCTTGATAATGCAAAAGATGAAACAACACAAAAGATCATCACTAAGTTTGAAAACAGCAGATATTTTGATATTGATAGAACATTAACAACGAACGAGCAAATTGAAGCAGCATTTAAAAGCGGTAAGATAAAATTAGCTATTGTTTTCCAATCTAATTTTCAGAATGAGCTTGCTCACGCAAACAAAGCTCAGATACAATTAATTGCAGACGCTACCGATCCAAATCAAGCAACTACTTTGGTTAATTACGCAAGCTCAATCATAATGGATTATCAAAACGAATTGAACGAAACAAATAAACTCCCCTACACAATCAAAACAGAAACAAGGATGCTATATAATCCGCAGTTAAAGGGCGCTTATACTTCGGTTCCCGGTGTTATGGGAATGATTTTGCTTCTTATCTCTGCAATGATGACTTCGATTGCTATTGTTAAAGAAAAGGAGCTCGGCACAATGGAGATTTTATTGGTTTCTCCTATGAAGCCATGGCTGGTAATTCTTAGCAAAGCAATTCCCTACTTTATTATTTCTCTTATAAATGTTGCTACCATATTAATTCTTAGCGTGTTTATTCTCGGTTTGCCTATTCAAGGGAGTTTGACTTTGTTAATTCTTGCAACAGTAATATATATTTTCTGCGCTCTTTCGCTTGGTCTGCTTATTTCAACTATTACCGAAACACAACAGGAGGCAATGTTAATCTCTTTGCTTGGATTAATGATGCCGGTCGTAATGTTAAGCGGTTATGCTTTTCCTATCGCAAATATGCCATTCGTTCTGCAGGCGCTTTCAAACGTAGTCCCGGCAAAGTGGTATATCGTAATAGTTAAGGGCATTATGATTAAGGGAATTGGCATTTCCCAAATCTGGAAGGAGCTGCTTATACTGTTAGTAATGACCGTGTTGTTTTTAACAATCAGCATAAAAAGATTTAAAATTAGGCTTTAAATGAGAGAGCTAACATTTTTACTTCGAAAAGAATTTCTCCAAATATTTCGCAACAAACTCATTTTGCGTATGATCTTTGCACTGCCGCTAATACAGTTAATTTTACTGCCCTATGCAGCAACATACGAAATAAAAAATATTACTCTCAGCATTGTAGATAATGACCACTCTGAGCAATCAAGACGGTTGATTAATAAATTTACTTCATCAGGGTATTTTCGGCTTACAGATAATTCAGCAACATATAATCAGGCGCTTGATAAAGTTGAAAAAGATGAAGCAGACTTAATAGTAGTGATACCTCAAGAGTTTGAACGCGACCTGATTAGACAAAGCGAATCTACAATTATGATTGCAGCTAACGCAATTAGCGGGCAAACTGCGGGACTCGCTGTTGCGTATTCGAATTCCATAATAAAAGATTTTAACAACGAAATTCGCACCGAATGGCTTCCGCAATCGCGCTTTAACACAATTCCTGTAATTGAAATTACAAACTCAAACTGGTTTAACACACAAATGAATTATAAGGATTTTATAGTTCCCGGTGTATTAGCACTGTTGGTAACTTTAGTTGGCTACCTCATGTCAGCCTTAAATATTGTTAAGGAAAAAGAAGTTGGAACAATTGAACAACTAAACGTATCCCCAATAAAAAAATATCAATTTGTATTGAGCAAACTAATTCCATTTTGGGTTCTTGGCTTAGCAGTAATGACAATTGGATTTATTATGAGTTTTGTTGTTTATGGCATTTATCCGGAAGGGCATTTTTGGGTTGGATACCTTTTTGCCGGAGTTTATTTAATTGCGCTTCTTGGTTTTGGTTTGCTCACATCAATTTTTGCGGAGACACAACAACAGGCAATGTTTATTGCGTATTTCTTTATGTTGGTTTTTATTCTTCTGGGCGGTTTATTTTCCCCAACAGAAAACATGCCCGATTGGGCTCGATATTTAACTTATATTAATCCGGTTAGCTACTTAATTGAAGTTATGAGAATGCTAGTTCTTAAAGGAAGCTCGTTCTGGGATTTACGGCTTCACTTTTTAGTTGTAACTGGGTTTGCCATTTTCTTTAATGGGTTGGCGATTTACAAGTATAAAAAGACTAATTGAATGAAATACGTTTTGGCAGTGTTTTTCGTTTTATATAGTTACAATGTTGAACATTACTCTCAAAACAACTCAACTGTTAAAGAAAGTAAGAATTATTTTCTTCCGGCGATTGAAGTTGTTGGATTAAACCTTGGAGTATGGAGCTATCATCGTTATTTAAGCAGCGAAGGTTGGTCTAACATCAGCTGGAAATCAATTAAAAGCAATTTTGAAAAAGGTTTTAAGTGGGATGCTGATGGGTATTTGATGAATCAGTTTTGGCATCCGTATCATGGTTCTAATTATTTCAATCTTGCACGCTCGAACAGTCTCGAATTCTGGGAATCTACACCATATGCTTTTGGCGGAAGTTTGATGTGGGAATATTTCATGGAAAACGAGCCGCCTTCATATAATGATATTGTTAACACACCAGTTACGGGAATTATACTTGGTGAAATTTCTTATCGCGTTTCAAATCTTATAATTGATGAAAGTAAAACCGGGTTCGAAAGATTTCTTCGTGAATTTTCATCAACTCTAATTAATCCAATGCAAGGATTGAATAGACTGATTAGAGGAGAAATGTGGAGGTTAAGAAATTCCCCCAAAGAAACGGATTACAAGTTTGTTATTTCTACCGGAGTTCATAACGTTTTTTTTGGTGGAAAAATTAACAATAGCAAATCTTATGCAACTGTTAGAATAGATTTGAATTACGGCAATCAATTTTCGGCTTCAACCCATAGAAAGCCGTTTGATTATTTCACACTTCACACGGAAATTAATTTGGCTCCGAAAGATAACATAGGTGGAATCTTTGCCAGCGGGGTACTTTGGGATAAAAACATTAAACTATTCAGTAATTCTAAAAACATTATAGGTATTTATAAGGAAGTAGACATCCACATTAATACGGTTTACAAGCTTTCGGCAACTAGCG
>DAIEQT010000318.1 GCA_027347545.1 Ignavibacteria bacterium
GGGACAGGCAACACGGACAGTCCCACAAAAAGCGCGGGATAAACTAATTTCAGTTCCGCGACAGAACTATCTTTCTGTCGTCATGGTATAGCATTCAAATAACTAATCGCTGATTTCTGAAAACTGATAACGGTTCTGAGATTCTTCCCCGCAAACAATCTGCGGGGCAAGCTCTCGCTCATTCAGAATGACATAATTTTTTAATAGCCGCCTTCGCCAACACCGCCGCTCACAATTTTAACGCTTGCGCTTGCGCCAATTCTATCTGCGCCGCTGGCAATCATTGCTCTTGCATCTTCAGCTGTTCTAACGCCGCCGGAAGCTTTAACGCCCATGTCTGAGCCAACGACTAATCTCATTAAAGCTATATCACCGGCAGTAGCGCCGCCTTTGCTGAATCCGGTAGAAGTCTTAACAAAATCAGCTTTAGCTTTTTTACTAAGTACGCACGCTTTAATTTTTTCTTCATCAGTCAGCAATGCGGTTTCAATAATAACTTTGCTTAACACTCTCGATCTCTTTCCGGCAAGTACAACCTGGTTAATGTCGTTAAAAACATAATCGTATTCGCCTTGCTTCAACATTCCAACATTTATAACCATATCAATTTCTTGCGCGCCATTTTGAATAGCTTGCTCGGCTTCCGCTCGTTTCACTTCTGTTGTAGTAGAGCCTAACGGAAATCCAATTACAGTACAAACTTTTACAACTGAGCCGCGCAAGAGATCACGGCACATTTTTACATAACAAGGATTTACGCAAACGCTCGCAAAGCTATAAGTCCTAGCTTCTGAACAAAGAGTGCGTATTTCATCCGGAGTTGCATCCGGTTTTAATAATGTGTGGTCAATCATTCTCGCTACTTTTTGATCAATCTTTTGTACTTCCACACCAATGCCGGCAGCAATTCTTTCAGCTCCATTTGTAATGATGTTATTTACTGCTGTCGGTTGATCAACGACGTTTCTTTCCCAGCCGGCACAAGTGCCGCCGGTGCAATAAAAATTCTGCAGCGCTTTCTCGATGAATACTTCGGATACGACTTTGTCAATTATTGGTGAGCTCATATATTAGTTCAGTTTTTGATTTGTCATTTTTATGTATGCAAGAAAAGTATTTTGCAGAAGCATTGCAATTGTCATTGGTCCTACACCGCCCGGAACCGGAGTAATAAAAGATGTTTTTGGCGAAACGTTTTCAAAATCAACATCACCAACAATTTTATAACCTTTCTTCTGAGTTGAATCTTCTACCCTATTTATACCAACATCAATTACAACCGCGTCATCTTTAACCATTTCGGCTGTAATATAATTCGGCTTGCCGATGGCCGCTATTAAAATATCAGCTTGCTTAGTGAACAGAGAAATATCTTTTGCCGCAGAGTGGCAGATAGTAACAATCGCGTTTGCGCCCTCTTTCTTTTGAAGAAGTAAATTAGCAACCGGCTTACCAACAATGTTACTTCTTCCAACAACAACAACATGTTTGCCGTCGGTTGGAATTTTGTAACGCTTCAGCAATTCTACAACTCCGTGCGGCGTGCATGGAAGCAAAGCATCTTTTCCAATAACAAGGTTGCCAACACTCACCGGATGAAATCCATCTACATCTTTTCTCGGATCAATCGCTTCAATCACTTTATCTTCACTGATATGCTTTGGAAGAGGAAGCTGAACTAAAATTCCATGATAGCTTTCATCTTCGTTATATTTTTTTACTAAGTCGAGAAGTTCTTGTTCGGAAGTTTCTGCCGGGAGTTTTTCAACTTTCGATCTCATTCCAATTTCATCACAAGCTTTAGCTTTAGAATTAACATAAGCTTCCGATGCCGGATTATTTCCAACAAGAATTGTAACCAAGCCGGGGACATCAAATGCGACTGATTTTAGCATCTCGCATTTCTTTTTCAGCTCTCCGCGAATATCAGCAGCTACTTTTTTCCCATCAATAATTGTTGTCATCAATAATCTCTAAGCTTGAGTTTCGGAGATTTCAGTTTGTCTATCAAAATCCGGAATAAATAATCTCTCAATCGAAATTGTCTTTCCCGTTTCAGAATCAACCTTTAAGAAAACTCCGGTTAAGTGAACATTATCGGTTGCAGTCTGGTACTTCTGAGGAGTTTGATACAAGAAACGGTTTATTGCGGCGTCTGTCTTCATTCCAATAACTGAATCGTACGGTCCGGTCATTCCAACATCTGTAATGTAGCCGGTGCCGCCTTTCAAAATTCTTTCATCAGCAGTTTGAACGTGCGTATGAGTTCCAACAAATGCGGAAACTTTTCCATCAAGAAACTGACCAAGTGCTAATTTCTCAGCAGTAGCTTCAGCATGAAAATCTATGAAAATCATTTTCGTTTCATTTTTAATCTTAGCTAAGATCCATTCTGCAGATCTGAAAGGACAATCAATTGGAGACATATAAGAACGTCCTTGAAGATTAATTACAGCAACTTTACCCTTTGTTGTATCTGCTATGTAATAACCGTTGCCAAATGTTCCTTTTGGATAATTTAGCGGGCGAAGCGCTCTCGAATCTTTTTTCAAATAGTCTTGCGATTGATGCTTATCCCAGGTGTGATTCCCGCCGGTTATTACACTTAAGCCAAGTTCAAAAAGAATTTTGGCTTCCCGTTCCGTACAACCTTTTCCATCGGCGGCATTTTCGCCGTTGGCAATAATTAAATCTGTTCTATATTTTTTTTGTAAGCCCGGCAGCCACATTCTAACAATGTCTAAGCCCGGATCACCTACAATATCACCTATAAATAAAATATTTGTCGTCATTTGCTCTCATCTTTGGTCAAAATATATCTAAAATGAAGTGGATAAGAAAATTTCTCATCGTTTTGTTTTTACTTAATTTTGCTTTAGATGAAAACCAGTAAAAAAATAGCGTCAATTCCTTTTGAAGAAGCCGAGTTTTGCGTTTTCGATTTTGAAACGACCGGAACCTCCGCTAGAACAGATAAAGTTATAGAGATTGGAATGGCTCAGATTAGAAAGGGAAAAATTGTTGATACTTTTTCCACTTTTATTAATCCGGGCAGACCGGTTCCCTACTACATCACCAACATTACCGGCATTAAAACCGAAGATGTTCAAGACGCGCCCTATTTTGATGAAGTCTTTTCCAAAATCAGAGAGTTTATTGGAGGTTCTGTTCTCGTTGCTCACAACTTAGGTTTTGATATTTCTTTCCTCCGAAATGAATGCTTTTCCGCCGAACTAGAAATGGTCTCAAACCCGGCAATTTGCACACTTAAACTTGCGAGAAAAATTTTCCCGGCATTGCCGAGCAAATCACTGGGGAATATTGTTAAGCATCTTAAGATTAGGCACCGTGGCGTTCACCGCGGGCTTGGGGATGCGACAGCTACCGGAAAAGTTTTGCTTAAAATGTTCACAACTTTGCGTGAAGACCACAACATTGATACGATTGAGGAACTAATTTCCTTTCAGAGTTCTCCTTCCCT
>DAIEQT010000033.1 GCA_027347545.1 Ignavibacteria bacterium
TAATTGATCCGGCAGTTGAAAAAAATACAACAGCATTTATTAAAGGTTTACCGGCTGGTCCTGGCGGCGCAACCGGACAAGTTGTTTTTTCTGCTGCTGATGCAGTTGCATGGCGCAAAGAAGGCAAGAAAGTAATTCTTGTCCGCGAAGAAACTAATCCGGAAGACATCGAAGGTATGCGTGCTGCGGAAGCTATTCTTACTGCTCGCGGCGGTATGACATCTCACGCTGCTTTGGTTGCTCGCGGTTGGGGCAAGTGTTGTATAGTTGGTGCCGGTGGAATAAAGATTAACTATGAAGAAAAAACATTTGAAGCTGGCGGTTCAACCTTCAAAGAAGGAGATTGGCTTACACTCAACGGTTCTAAAGGAACTGTATATGCCGGTGAACTTCCGATGAAGAAAGCTGCTGAAGACAATGCTGATTTCGTTGCGTTCATGAAACTTTGTGATGACGTTAAGAAATTAAAAGTAAGAACAAATGCTGAAACTCCGGAAGATGCTCTTCGCGCTCGCGCTTATGGTGCAGAAGGTATCGGCTTGTTCAGAACAGAACATATGTTCTACGGAAAAAATTCTGAAGAACCATTGTTCATTCTCCGCAAAATGATACATTCTAAATCTCAAGAAGAAAGAGTTGTTGCATTGAACGAACTCTACCCATTTGTCATGAGAGATGTTAAAGGAACGTTGGAAGCAATGGACGGATTTGCAGTAACATTCCGCACACTCGATCCGCCGCTCCATGAATTTGTTCCTACTCAAATTGAAGAAAGACAAAAACTTGCAGAGAGTTTGAATATTTCTCTTGACGAATTAAACGAACGCGCAGATTCATTGCATGAAAACAACCCGATGATGGGACACCGTGGTGTTCGTCTTGGTATTACTTATCCGGAAATAACAGAAATGCAAGTACGTGCCATCTTCCAGGCAACTGCTGAATTATTAGCTGCTGGTAAGAAACCATATCCGGAAATTATGATTCCGGTTACTTGTCATGTAAACGAAATCAAACATCAATATGTGTTAGTAAATAAAATTCACAATGAAGTTGCAGCTCAGTTTGGCTTAAAGAAAATTCCTCACTTAACCGGAACAATGATTGAAATTCCACGTGCATGTTTAACTGCAGATAAGATTGCCGAAGTCGCTCAATTCTTCTCATTCGGAACAAACGATCTTACACAAATGGGATTTGGTTTCTCACGCGATGATATCGGCGGATTCTTACCGGAATACCTTGAGAAAAAGATTTTACCGGAAGATCCATTCCAATCAATTGATCAAGATGCAATTGGTAAGTTGATGGAAATTGCAGTTCAAGGTGGACGCGCAACAAGACCGGATCTTAAAATTGGTATTTGCGGCGAGCATGGCGGCGAACCTAGATCAGTAGAATTCTGCCATAAGATTGGTTTGAATTACGTTAGCTGTTCTCCATTCCGTGTTCCTATAGCTCGCTTAGCAGCAGCACAAGCAGCAGTTAAAGAAGCAAGAGCAGCAAAAAAAGTTGTTGCTAAGCCTGTCCGCTCTAGCGGAAAAGCAACTCCAAAGAAGACTGCAAAAAAAGTAGCAAAGAAAAAATAATGCGCAGTATTATCCTGAGTTCCTCCCGCGTTATGCGGGAGGGCGAAGGATCTCAAGTTAATTACGTGCGAGATTCTTCGTCATTCCGCTTAGGCGGGATTCCTCAGAATTAATAGAGAGGAGAATAATGAAACTATCCGATTTCAAATATAATTTAACAAAAACAGCAATTGCCAAGCACCCAGCAAATCCGCGCGACAAAGCCAAAATGATGGTGATGAACCGTGCCGATCAAAGTATTGAAAGTTACAAGTTTTCCGATATTACAGATTTCGTACAAAAAGGTGATGTTATTGTTGTAAACAAAAGTAAAGTAATGCAAGCCCGCCTTTTCGGTAAGAAAGAACGCACAAACGCAAAGATAGAAGTATTTGTTTTGCGCGAACTGAACAAAGAAGAAAACATTTGGGATGTTATTGTTGATCCGGCAAGAAAAGTCCGCATCGGCAATAGAATCTATTTTAACGACAAACTTTGGTGCGAAGTAATTGATAACACAACATCACGCGGAAGAACTGTTCGCTTTAATGAAGATGCCGGCGATATCTTTAAAGCGATAGAAAAAATTGGGCACACTCCTCTGCCGCCATACATTAAGCGTGATGCCGTTGCTAAAGACCGTGAAGACTATCAAACTATTTTTGCGGAGATTGATGGCTCTGTTGCAGCACCAACTGCCGGTTTACATTTCACTCCAACTCTCGTTAAGAAATTAGAGAAGATGGGAGTTAAAACTGTTCCGGTTATTCTTCATATTGGACTCGGCACTTTCCGTCCGGTAGAAGTTGAAGACCTAACTAAACACAGAATGGATTCCGAATACTTCGAGGTTCCTGCCGAAACCGCTGAGGTGATTAACACTGCTCTCAAGAACAAGAAAAATGTTTTTGTAGTTGGAACAAGCACTTGCCGGGCATTGGAAAGCAGTGTAACTGCTGATGGGTTAGCAAAGCCAAATTTCGGCTGGACAGACAAATTCATTTTCCCGCCGTACGATTTTAAAGTAACTAAAAAATTGATAACCAATTTCCACGCACCGGAATCTACATTATTAATGCTTGCCGGAGCTTTTAGCGGTTACGATTTTCTAATGAAAGCTTATAAGAAAGCACAAAAGGATGGTTACCGTTTCTTGAGTTACGGTGACGCAATGCTTATTCTGTAATATGAAAACGTATGTTATTATTCCTTCGGGAGGTTTGGGTAAGCGGACTAACGCGCCGCTTCCCAAACAATATTTACAGTTTGCCGGTAAAGAACTTATCGCATATACTCTTCAAGTTTTCCAATCCTCAAAGCATGTTGATGAAATAGTTGTTGCCGCTCAGAGTAGTTTCTTCCCTCTTCTGGAATCTATAAAACAGAATTTCAGTCTCACTAAATTCACTTGTCTTGTAGAAGGCGGAGAGGAACGACAGCATTCGGTGTTCAACGCGCTTAAATCTCTAAAAGCTGAAGATGATGATATTGTAGTTATTCACGATGCGGTTCGTCCTTTGCTAACCAAAGAAATTTTGTATGATTCAATCCAGACAGCTAAGCAATTTGGATCTGCCGTTGTTGCGCTTAAAGCAAAAGACACATTAATTCGCGGCAACGATTCTGTGGTGGATTATGTTGACCGTTCCGAGTTTTATTACGCTCAAACGCCCCAAGTTTTCCGTTATAAGATTATCATGGAAGCAATGAAGAAAGCGAAAGCTGAAAATTTTATTGGAACCGATGAATCTATGCTGGTTCACCGTGCCGGATACGAAGTAAAAATTGTGAATGGTTCTTCTCTTAATTTTAAGGTAACAACAGACGAAGACATACATATATTATCGTTGATATTGAAATCTTTTTAATAGCAAAAACCAATTGTTTATAAAAAACCTTTTGTATAATTTTAGTCAAACATATAGGTAGATATACAATGCTCAACCTCTTTTTTGTAATCATTCTCTCTTACTTAGTCGGTTCTATTCCGAATAGTATTTTGATTAGTAAATTAGTTCGTGGCATAGATATAAGAAACTACGGCAGCGGCAATGCCGGCGGTTCTAACGTATTTCGTGTACTCGGTTGGAAGTGGGGAATTCTCACAATCCTTCTCGATGCATTAAAAGGCGCTGTTGCAGTTATTGTTGTTGCGCGTTTCTATCTAGATAGATTTCCTTTTAATAACGTTACACCTTTCGATGATTTCACACTCGTACAGATTATCTGCGGCGTAGCTGCTGTTATGGGTCACGTTTGGACTTTATTCGCCGGATTCAAAGGGGGCAAAGGCATTGCAACCGGTCTTGGCGTGTTAATCATGATTGTTACAGTAGATATGGCATTGGCTCTTGGTGTTTTCTTTTTAGTAGTTGGTTTATCACGTTACATCTCTTTAGGCTCGCTTGCTGCGGCTGTCGCAGTACCTCTAATTATGATTATCCGAGAAAATATTTTTGGTGTAGATATTAGAGGTTACCATACAATTTTACCTTTTGCAATTCTCTTAGCGTTGTTTGTCATCTATACACATAGAGCTAACATCGGCAGATTGATCGAAGGCAGCGAAAGAAAAGTATCATTCTCAAAAAAGAAATCTGCATAAATGAGAATCTCTGTTCTTGGAGCCGGTGGCTGGGGAACAACTTTAGCGATTCTCCTTCATTACAACGGGCATGATGTAACTCTTTGGGAATACAAGAATAATTACGCAAAAGTTTTAGACCGTACCCGCGAAAACAAATTATACTTGCCCGGCATTAAAATTCCATCTGAATTAGTTATCACCCACTCTCTTTCCGAGAGCTGCAAAAACCAGCACATGATTGTAATTGCTGTCCCAACTCAGTTCATAAGAAGCGTACTTCATGATTTGAAGAATACAAACTTCAAAGACACAACATTTGTCAGCGTTTCAAAAGGAATTGAGATTGGCACTTTGATGACTGTATCCCAAATTATAAAAGATGAATTGAAAAGTATTTCTCCTTCGCAGATTGGTGTTCTCTCCGGTCCATCTCACGCGGAAGAGGTTAGCAAAAAAATTCCAACCGCAGTTGTTGCATCATCTAAAGATGAATTTACCGCAAAACAAATACAGTCCGCATTCATAACTTCCTACTTCCGCGTTTATTCAACAACAGATATTCTTGGCGTTGAATATGGTGGTGCATTGAAAAACGTAATTGCGGTTGGCGCCGGTATTATAGATGGAGCGGGATTTGGCGATAACACGAAAGCCGCAATCATGACTCGTGGCATTGCAGAAATTTCCCGCTTAGGTATTGCGCTTGGAACAAGACCGGAGACTTTCTCCGGGCTTTCAGGCATGGGCGATTTGATTGTTACTTGCATGAGCAAACATAGCC
>DAIEQT010000338.1 GCA_027347545.1 Ignavibacteria bacterium
AAGTGGTTTCAATCAAGTCGTCCATTTTTACAAAAATATTTAATCACACGCTTTGCTTAACTGCTCAATAATCTTCAGTGTTTCTTTTTGTTCTTCTTTGTTTAGCAAGGATTTCATAACTCTGCTGCCGACGATTACTACATAGCCGTAAATTGTAAAGACGCACCGCGTGCGTCTCTACGAAGAAATTGAAATGTAGAGACTTGCCGCAGCAAGTCTCTACGTTAAAACTCACAAGCTTCGCTCAACTGCTCAATAATCTGCAGCGTTTCTTTTCTTTCTTCAACATTCAGCAAAGATTTCATAATTCTACTGCCGACAATCACTCCATCGCAAAAAGGGGAGAAGCGTTTTACATCTTCAGGTTTAGATATCCCAAAGCCGATGAGCATTTTATTCTTCTGGATCAAAGAATATGTCCGTTTCAAATTGTCTGTTGCGGAATCATCAAATGAATCTTTCACTCCCGTTGTGCCGGTAATGCTAACACAATAGACAAATCCGCTGCTCTTGGAATCTATCTCTTTAATTCTTGCTTCGGAAGAGGTAGGAGTTGTGAGAAGAATAACATCTAGCTTGTCATTCTGAATCGTGCTTTGTGCGGGATGAAGAATCTGTGTACTCTTCTTGTTAGGAGATTCTTCCTGCCTCGCCAATTTGTTTCTTAGATCGGGCAGGCGGGCGTCGAGACTTTGTCTCTCCTCAGAATGAAAAAATAAGTCATACTCTTCTAACGGAACATCTGGAACAATCAATCCTTTTACGCCGGAGTTTGCCACATCGCGAAGGAAGTTAGCAATTCCATATTTCTTAATTGGGTTTGCGTAGCCCATCAAAATAATTGGTTTATCAGAATGCTTGCTAATCTGCTCTGCATAACCAAGTACATCTTTGGATGCAACTCCGGCATCAAGAGCAAGTTTGGATGTAGCTTGTATTATTGGTCCATCAGCTAGCGGATCGCTGAAAGGTATGCCGAGTTCAATCATATCCGCGCCGGAATCGAGAACCGATTTAGCGAGATCAACAAAATTATTTTTTCCCGGATATCCGGCAGTCAAAAATATCGAAAGAGCTTTGCGATTCTTCTTGTTAAGTGCATCAATGTAGTTTGAGATGTAACTCATTAATTATTTCCTTGTTTGGCGATCTCAAAATGTAATCAGTCATTTCGAGCGAAGTCGAGAAATGAAATATCTTACAGTGAAATCAAGCCCTTATTTGCTCAGTCCTCGACTCCGCTCGGACTGACTAAGGTTTTAGAATTGATGATTGTAGCTAAATCTTTATCACCGCGACCACTAACGTTAACGATTACAATTTCATCCTTGTCGGTTTCCGGCAAAAGTTTTTCTAAGTGAGCAATTGCGTGCGCGCTCTCAAGCGCCGGAAGAATTCCTTCCATCTTAGTAAGCAGATTAATTCCTCTCAACGCTTCATCATCAGTAGCGGAAAAATATTTTACACGCTTAATATCTTTGAGCAAAGAATGTTCCGGTCCAACACCGGGATAATCCAATCCGGCGGAGATAGAATGCACTTCAGAAACTTGTCCGTTTGAATCTTGCAAAAGATAAGTATTCATTCCTTGAAAAATTCCCGGCTCGCCAAGAGTAAGTGTAGCGCAATGTTTGTCCGTGTTCGTTCCGTAACCGGCGGCTTCAACTCCAATCAGATTTACAGATTCATCATTAATAAAAGGGAAGAAGATTCCCATTGCGTTAGAGCCGCCGCCAACACACGCAACAATATGATCTGGCAAACGGTTCTCAGCTTTCAAGATTTGTTCTTTCGCTTCAATGCCGATGATTGATTGGAAGTCGCGCACAATCATTGGATATGGATGTGGACCAACAACCGAACCGATGATATAATGAGTATCGTTAACGTTTGTAACCCAATCGCGGATAGCTTCGTTGGTTGCGTCTTTAAGAGTTTTGCTTCCGCTGGAAACCGGGCGTACCTCAGCGCCGAGCAATTTCATTCTAAACACATTTGGTTTCTGCCGTTCAATATCAACTTCCCCCATATAGACAACGCATTGCAAACCAAACTTTGCGCAGACAGTAGCCGTTGCAACGCCATGTTGTCCCGCGCCGGTTTCAGCGATAATTCTTTTCTTTCCCAAACTTTTTGCGATGAGAATTTGTCCGAGCGCGTTATTTAATTTGTGCGCACCGGTATGGCAAAGGTCTTCACGTTTCAAATAAACTTTTGCTTTACCAAAATGATCTGTTAATCGCTTTGCAAATGTAAGCGGTGTTGGTCTGCCGTTATACTCGCTCTGCAATTGATTGTACTCGCGGAGAAACTCAGCATCATTCTTGAGTTGATTGTAACTTGCTTCAAGTTGTTCAAGTGCGGGTATTAAAGTTTCGGGAACATACTTGCCACCGTAAATACCAAACTTGCCGGATGAATCGGGATAATTGTAATTGTTCATTCTAACTCTGTCTTGCGCAGCTGATTTAGTATGCGGAAAAATTCACGCACTTTCACTTCATCTTTCTTGCCGGATTCTGATTCCAGCGAAGATGAAATATCAACCGCTTGCGGTTTAATTGTTTTGTAAATGGTTTCGATGTTTTGAGCGGAAACTCCACCGGCTAAAATTACCTTGCTGCGTAATCCAATTGGAATTGTATTCCAATCGAATGTTAGTCCAGTGCCGCCAAGTTCTTCATCGGAAAAAGTATCGAGCAGAATTGTGCACCCGCTAAATAATTTTAGCGAAGTAAAATCAAAATTGTTTTTAACTCTCACTGCTTTTATTGCCGGATGATTTACTTTGTCAATTAGTAACTGATCTTCATTCCCGTGAAGCTGAACGTGCGTTAAACCAACTGACTGAGCAATATGGTTTATTGTGTTGGCTTCTTCATTAACAAAAACTCCAACTTTGGAAACGAAAACTGGAAGTTCGCTTACAATTACAGAGGCTTCCTCATAATTAATATAGCGTTTACTTTCTTTATAGAAGATGAAGCCAAGCGCATCGGCGCCAAGTTCGCAGCAAATCTTTGCGTCTTCCAAATTCGTTATGCCGCATACTTTTACTTTCATCATTTTGCGCACCATTTTTTAAATTCAGTTAGGCTTCTTTTTATGTCTTTCGATTTCATAAAATGCTCACCAACTAAAATAGCATTCACTCGTGTATTTTTAAGCTGGTCTAAAATCGCTTCAGAAGTTATTCCACTTTCCGAAACGAGAATTACATCGCCCGGTATTTTATCAAGTAAATCAAGTGTCGTCTTAACATCTACAACAAAAGTTTCAAGATTGCGGTTGTTGATTCCTATTAAATTGTTCAATTTGAAATCTATCTTTGGTACTTCAGAAGGAGAGTGGAGTTCTAGCAGAACTTCCAAGCCACATTCATTAGCGGCGTGAGTTAATTCGGAAATCTGAGTTGCAGAAAGCGCTTCGCAGATTAACAATACTGCGTCAGCGCCAAAAGCTTTTGCTTCAAAAATCTGATGCTCATCAATAATAAAATCCTTTCTTAGCAACGGAAGTGCTTTGAATCTTGCTATGTCTCGTAAATAATTTATATCTCCTTGGAAGAAATTCTTATCGGTCAAAACTGAGATCGCGTTAACTTCGCTTTCAATATAAGTCTCGGCAATTTTCTGATGATTAAAATTCTCGATTAAAATTCCTTTACTAGGACTGGCTTTCTTTATCTCTGCAATTATTGAAATGTAAGAATCATTGTTAAGTGCTTGCTTCAAACTTCTTGTTGGCGTGTCAAAGAATTCCTCACTTCTGAATGAAGAAAGAGAAAAGTTCTGCTTAAGTTTTTTTACCTCGTCACGTTTAACTTCTAATATTTCGGAAAGGAAGCTCATTGATGTTTTTCTCCAAAATTCTTCAGCGCAGTAAATTTCTCAAACGCTTTACCGGAAAGTATAGATTCTTCGGCAATGTATTTACATTCAACCAGATCTTTAGATAAGCCGGCAACATGCAAAGCCATTGCGGCATTTGCTACAACAACAGAAAATGCTTCATCTTTTGTTTTATCCTTCAATACCGAAAGGAATATCTTAGCATTATTTTCAGTTGAATCACTTTTGATTTTGCTGGGCTCAACTTCGGGTAAACCGAACGCTCTGGAATCTATTTCATATTCTTTCAATTTACTATTTACATTGTACTCGTAAACATTTGTAATGCCGGCAAGAGAAATTTCATCTAAGCAGTTTTCAGTTGAGAGGAAAACGATACGCTCCATATCAAGATAACCAGCAGCTTCTGCCATGAGCTTTGCGGTTTTGTTATTGAATACGCCGACCAATTGTTTTTTAGTTCCGGCTGGATTTGTTAGCGGACCGAGAATATTAAAAATTGTTTTGATGCCGAGCTCGCGGCGAACCTCCGCGGCGTACTTCATGGCTGGATGATAAACCGGCGCAAACAAAAACGCGATTCCAATTTCATTTAATACTTGCTCTGTAAGCTCCGGTGAAAGATTCAAACTTATTCCTAGATGAGAAAGAACGTCGGCACTTCCGCTTTTGCTGGAAACAGAACGGTTCCCATGTTTTGCAACATGAACTCCGGCTCCCGCAACGACAAATGATGCGGCAGTAGAAATATTAAATGTGTTCGAGCCGTCTCCTCCGGTTCCGCAAACATCAATTGTGTTTGTGTTGCGAGAAGTAATCTTCAAACTTTTATCGCGCATTGCTTTAACGAAGCCGGCAACTTCTTCCGGAGTTTCACCTTTAGTGCGAAGCGCAAGCAACAGTCCGGAGATTTGTGAATTGTTGCATTCGCCGTTCATAATGTGCTGCATAATTACATAAGCATCAGCAAGTTGAAGATTATTGCCTTCAGAAATACTTTCTATATATGATTTGATCATAACTCCAACCAATTCTTAATTAATTTATCGCCAACTTTTGTAAGTATTGACTCGGGATGAAATTGAATTCCTTCAATCGGAAAAGTTTTATGTCGTACACCCATGATGATTCCATCTCCGGTTTGAGCGGAAATTTCAAGTTCATCTGGAATTGAATCTCGTGAAATAACTAACGAATGATATCTTCCGGCGGAAAAATTCTGTTCAATTCCTTTATATATAGTTTTGCCGTCATGCTTAACTTCGGAAGTCTTCCCGTGCATTAAGTATGGTGCGTTTGTTACAACTGCGTTGAAACAATGCCCGATTGTTTGATGACCAAGACAAACTCCAAGAATTGGAATTGTTGCGCCAAGTTGTTTGATAACGTCTTGAGAAATTCCGGAGTCTTCCGGCGTTCCCGGTCCCGGCGAGATGACAATTTTATCCGGATTCAGTTTACGGATTTCGCTTACAGAAATTTTATCGTTTCGCTTCACTATAATATCACTCGTAAAAAATCCAATCAGCTGTACTAAGTTGTAAGTGAATGAATCGTAATTATCAATTACCAAGATTTTCATCAATAACCTCCGCGCAAGCTAGTGCGCTAACTAAAACAGCAGATTTGTTTTTAATTTCTTTGAGTTCAAGTTCCGGCTTGCTGTCTGCAACTATGCCGGCACCGGCTTGCCAGTAAATTTTATCTTTGGTAACAAACAAAGTTCTAATCGCAATACACATATCAAGGTTACCGCTGAAATCAATATAACCAACTGCGCCGGCATAAACACCACGTTTAGTTTTTTCATATTTATTGATGAGCTGAATAGCTCGAATCTTTGGCGCGCCGCTAACAGTTCCAGCGGGAAAGGATGCTTCAAGCGCGTCAATGCAATCGGCTTCATCATTCAAAATTCCTTCAACGCGGGAAACAATATGCATCACGTGAGAGAAGCGGTTTA
>DAIEQT010000340.1 GCA_027347545.1 Ignavibacteria bacterium
CGCCGCGTAAAGAGTTTACACCTTTAACTATAGCACTGTTGTTGTTCACTTCAATTTTGGCACCTAAGCGCACAAGCTCAGGGACGTGATTAAATCTATCATGATAAATTGTGTCTGTTACAGTTGAAGTTCCGCTCGCCAAAGACATAAAAGAAATCCATTGAGCTTGCATATCTGTTGGAAATCCGGGATAGACTGCTGTTGTAACATCAACACTTTCTGGATTAGAATTTGCCGCGTTTATTCTAATTGCGCCGTTAGATTCCCAAACTTCAATTCCGCTATCGTTCAACTTTGATACAACAGAATCAATATGTTCCGGCGAGCTGTATTCCAATTCAATATTACTTTTTGTGATTGCTGCCGCGCATAGCAAAGTTCCTGCTTCAATTCTATCGGAAATATTTTCGATTGAAGCAGCTTTTAATTCATCAACTCCTTCAATTTCTAAAACTGTAGAGCCTACTCCGGAAATCTTAGCGCCCATCATGTTCAAATAATCCGCTAGTTGAGTAATCTCAGGTTCCATAGCAGCATTGGAGATATGTGTTGAACCCTTTGCTAAAACTGCCGCCATCATTGCATTTCCTGTTGCGCCCACAGATGAAACATCAAAATGAATTTTGCCGCCGTGAAGTTTATTTGCTTTAGCAATTATGTAACCTTCTTCAAGCTCAATTTCGCCGCCCAACTTTTTCATTGCTTCAAGATGCAAGTTGATGGGACGGGGTCCCCAAGCGCATCCGCCAGGCATAGATACTTTTGCGTATCCGTATCGGGAAAGCAACGGACCAAGAACATAAACCGAAGCACGCATTTTCTTTACATGCTCATATGGCGCAAACTGACTGTTGATTCCAGTAGTATTTAGCTTCACAGTATGATCATCAAACTCTGATGCAACACCTAATTGCTGAAGCAGCTTAATCATTGTATAAACATCATTCACTTGAGGTGTATTAGTAATTACATTAACACCGGAATTAAGAAGCGTAGCCGGTAATAACGCCAATACAGAGTTTTTTGCGCCGCTAACTTTTACTTTACCGGAGAGTTTTTTTCCGCCTTGTATTACAAACTTATCCACTGCCGCTCCAATTATTGGATTCTATAAATCATTCCATTGATGCCAACCAAAAATATTTTTCCATAAGCGCTGACCGCTATTCCATTTAGGTTAGAATAAATTCTGGAATCAACAACATTCCAGGTTTCACCCTTGTCTTTCGAAACTAATATCACGCCTTTGCTTCCAATGATAATGCTGTAGTCTTCGTTAATAAACTTAACCTTCTGGAAACCTCCGGAAAATTTTATATCCAGCTTTTCCCAGCTATTGCCAAAGTTTGATGTACGTAGAATTGTTCCATCCCCGCCGACAATTAAACCGTAACCATTACTAGTAAGATCAATTGATTTCAAATAATTATTATCAAGCGAACTTTCTTCAAGTTTAACTTTGTACCAGCTATCGCCGCCGTTGGTTGTTGCTAAAATTGTTCCGTTCCAACCAACAGCAAAGCCTTTTTTCTCATTGAAGAACGAAACATCAAACAAAATTTCATTTGTATTCGTTTTAGTTTTTGTCCAGCTGTATCCGCCGTCAAGAGATTTAAGAATAGCTCCTTTGTTTCCGGTAACAAATCCCTTCTGCTCATTGAAGAACTTTACGCGGAAAAAAGTATTCCCTTTCGCTTGAGGAATTTGAATTAAGGAATCGAGATTGTTGATACCGAAGTAAATTGAAGATGAATCGCCGACAACCACAGCATTGCCGTTACGCATCAAGAAGACATCGCTTAGGTTTACCTTGCTGTTAGATAATTTCTTTATCCAAGTATCTCCGCCATCTGTAGAAGTTAATATTGTGCTGGAATCGCCAACAACAGCCGCAAAGTTTACATCCGATGCAAAAGAAATAGAGTTTAGATTAGATATTACTCCACTGGAAGCTCTGGTAATCTCAGAAAGCTTCATCTTCTTATTATCAGATTCAAACAAAGTTTGGATACTGTATTTCTTGAATTTTTCGAGTTCGTTACTGTTAAGAATTGCCGAGACTTGATTAATCACAAAATACATTAGAACAAGAAGAAAGATACCTGCGCCAATAAAAGTAGATGCAGCAAAGAACTTATATTTTTTAGATCTCTCCGGCACTTTTTCAAAATAGCTTGTCTGAATTTTGGAAAGCTGCTTATCAATCTCCAAAACCTCTGCGTACATTTCTTCGCAGTTAGCGTATCTGGCGTTTGGATCTTTCTGCAACGCTTTAGCAATAATTTTCTCTAACTTTTCCGGTACACCGGTTATTTTATCGCTGATTTTCGGAATACTTTTTTTCAAGTGTCCGTCCATCACTTCGTATTCACTTGAAAAATCAAACGGAGGTTGACCAACAATCATTTCATAAATAGTGCAGCCGATGGAATAAATATCACTCTTGTTTGTTACATCATGCCCGCGTATTTGTTCCGGACTCATATAATAAACCGTTCCAATCTTGGAGCCGGTTTTTGTCATGTTGTTATCATACAGGGACTTCGAAATGCCGAAATCCATTATCTTGGTAATGCCTTCTTTGTTTAAAATGATGTTCGAAGGCTTAATATCTCTGTGGATGAATCCCCTTTGGTGCGCGTAACCGATTCCTTGAAGAAGATGTTTTAGAATGTAAACAACATCTTGCAGATTAAACCGTCCTTGCCGGTCTATAACTTTTTCTAGACTCTCACCTTCAACATATTCCATCACAATACCAAGAAGGTTTGAGTATTCTATAAATCCGTAAACACCAACAATGTTCGGATGCGTAAGCTTAGCCTGGTTTTTAGCTTCGCGCTTAAAACGTTCAACAAAACGTTCTTTATCTAGAACTGAAGAACTAAGAAGTTTAATAGCAACGTAACGGTCAAGTCTGGTATCGTA
>DAIEQT010000343.1 GCA_027347545.1 Ignavibacteria bacterium
TTAATTTAGATTTTGATCTTGGCGATGGTTGGAATGTTGGCGCTAGCTGGATTTACCACTCCGGGCTGCCTTACACAAAAATTATCGGCTACTATGATAAGATGTACATTGATGATTATTTCTATCAGAATTCCATGGCGGATTTTAGGCAGCCTTACACAATTTTAGGAATTGATAATCTTCACCGCTTACCTGAATACCACAAACTGGATATTACAGTATCTAAGAAATTTGATCTGAGTTTTGCCAAGATTACAGTGGACGCCAGCATCATCAATGTATACGATAGAAAGAACATTTTCTACTTCAAGAGAGAAAACGGTGAAAGAGTTAATATGCTTCCATTCCTTCCAACAGCAACAATAAAGGTGAAGCTATGAGAAATAAACTTACAGCATTGCTTTTTGCTTCTCTTTCTTTCTTCGCTCTTTCGTGCTCGGATACAAATTTTTCTCCTTACGATAATTATCAGGAGAAATATGTGCTTAATTGCATTCTTCATCCCGATTCGACTTTCCAAATTGTTACACTCAATAAAAGTTACATGGTAAATAACTATGACCCACTTTCTTCTACAGAAGATACATTTATTGAAGGCGCGCTTGTAAGATTATGGAATGGAAATGATGAAGTTGTTATTCTGCGTGACACTACACTGACAAGGTCAGCCGGGGATTCTTACAATAAACCTTACAGAGTTTATTATACTAAAAATTTTAAGCCTAAAACTGCAACGAAAATTCAAATTGAAGCATTATTGCCAAATGGTAAAAGACTTTCATCAAGCACATATGTTGAAAAACAACCTCTAAAAGTTGATCCTATTGATTCAATGAAATTCTATCCGAAAGAAGGAATTGGTTATACCGGAGCTGTATGGAATACTGAGCAGAGAAATGCTGTCTTTGCGACTAAAGCTACGATTCTATATATGCGGAAAGGAATGTACGGCGATAAAGTTCAGCGTGCTTCGATACCGGCATATATAAGTAATGTTAATGGCAACATTGTAAAGTATTATCCACAGCCAACAAGCTTAACCTACTGGAAGATTGATTCTTCGGTAGTTAATTATGCTTTGCGCTCTATATCGGAAGGCGATCCGGATAAGTCGAAATATTACATTTATAGCATGGTTATCGAAATTTCAATTCTTGATAACAATCTGAGTTTATACTATAACTCTACTTCGCGCGGAAAAGATTTATATTCAGTAATTGTAGATGAAACAGATTATTCATGTATAACCGGCGGCTTTGGTGTATTCGGTACATATGTAAAGAATACTGTAGTCATTTCTTTCAACTCATTGTTTCTTTACAAACTCGGGTATAATTCTGGCTTATACTAATTAAAAAGGTTGGAATGCGATCAATAGCTAAAAAATATAATTTGTTTTTTGTTTTGTTTACTGCTTTAATCTTTTACTCATGCGAAAAAGAAATCTTTACTGGTGTTGAAGACGATAAGCCAAAAACGAATAACCGACTCTATATTGAAAGTAATCCGCAAAAAGCTGTTATTTATATTAATCAGAGAAATTCCGGTTTAACGACTCCAGATACCTTAAAATGGATGCCTGATGGCAAACATACAATTACGATTAAGCATGAGTTTTTTATAGATACAATACTTACGGTTAATCTAAGCGGTGGCATTGTCACAAATTTGAATGTAGATCACTACAAAAACCCGGGACACATGGGTAGGGTGTTTTGCCAATCCAATCCTGACAAAGCTGATATTTTGATTGATGATGTGCCCACAAATAAAAAAACACCTTATACTTTCTCTGGAATTATGCCGGGAATGCATAAGATAAAATTTACTTATACAATGCACCGCGCTGATAGCATCAACATGCCAGTCATTGGCGGAGACTTGCGAACTGCATATTTATTTCTTGATGACACAACAAAAGGGTTGTTTTATACACCTAATAATTCTCCAATTTCTACAGAGAATACATACGTTATTGCCGTTGATTCATCTAACATAAAATGGATTGGTACGGAAGGACAAGGTGTAATTAGATTTGATGGCAGGAAGTGGAGCGTACTGAACAAAGATAATACTACAATGACATCAAACATAGTGAAGAGTTTATTCGTAGATAAAACCAACCGGCTCTGGATTGGTTTGGAAAATGGATTGTTTGTGTATAACGGTTCTACTTTTATCAACTACTCAAGCCAAGTAAATGGTAAGTATATAACTAGCATAACAGCAGATAATAACGGTACAATTTGGGTTGGAGCTTTTGGCGGATTGTTTAAGTATGATGGTGCAACTTGGCAAACTTATACACATGAAAATTCCGGCTTGCATGATGACTTTATTTATAGTGTTACTGTTGATAAACAAAATAATATTTGGGTTGGCACTAATGGTAGCGGCATAGCTGTTTTCGATGGTTCTTCTTGGCGAAGATGGAATATGACGAATATGGGAATTGGTAGTAAGATTGGTGACATAATTCATTCTGTAGTTTGCGATAAAGATGGAATGATTTGGGCTGCACATATGCGGGAAGAATTACAAATGGGCGCTATCAAATCAGAGGGTGGTATTTCAAGGTTCAACGGTACAAAATGGAGTATAATCTCCGTTCCGCAAATTAACACGCAGTTTATTCAATCTCTCCATGTTGATAGAAATAACCATAAATGGATTGCCACTAAATATGGTTTAGGAAGATTTGATAAATTAAATACCGCTTCAATTTTCACAAAAGTGAATGCTAAACTTCAATCTAGCTTTACAACTGCGTCAGCTTTAGATAAAACTGGAGATCTTTATATTACTACTATTGGTGGTGGTCTATCCAAGTTTAGAAAAGGAAGTTTCTAGAGTATATTTTTCTGAATCCAATTTTCCAGCCCACCGGCAATAATTAATTCTTGCGCCGCTTCGCCGATTGTCTCAATAGAATAAATTTTATCGCCAACTTCAATTGAAGATGTAGTAAAATTGATCTTTGCTTTAATTTTAGTTTTCACTGTAAGTCTTTCTAAGCCAAATCTCGATTTCAAATCATTTACAAGCTCGGGGCATTCAATCACGAGTAATCCATTATTCAAGGCGTTGCGCTTGTAGGTTTCATTGAAGGAACCCGCAATAACTAATTTTATTCCACAATATTTTAACGCTGTAGCAGCTTGCTCTCTGGAACTGCCTGTGCCAAAATTATATCCTCCAACAAGAATATTCCCTTCATTTACAATTCTTCCAAATTCTGGATCGTAATTTTCCATCACAACTTTAGCTTGTTCTTCGGGAGTAATATCATCATTGTAAGTGTACTTGCCGGGATAAATACCGTCCGTATTTAAATTGTCTTGGTGGCAGAATATTAATTCACCTCTAAGTTGAGAAGGAAAACTGTTAAGAACTTTTACTTCTCTTGTGGGAGATTCAGTTTTCACATTATTTTTAATTGAACAGACTACTTGTACTGGCACCTCATCCCAATCATAACTGATAAAGCCATTAATAGCAGATGAAGCAACAACAGCCGGTGAAGCGAGATATGCTTGCGCGTTTGGCGATCCCATTCTTCCTTTGAAATTTCTGTTGGTTGCAGAAATTCCAACTTCACCAGCTTCAAGAAGTCCAATACCTAAACCAATGCAAGGACCGCATCCCGGCGAAAGTGGAATTGCACCAGCATCAATTAGCGATTGCCAATCACCGCGACGTTCACTTTCAGTTTGTACTTCACTAGAAGCGGCACCAAGATAAAATTGTACATGCTCTGCAAACTTTTTCCCTTTCACAATTGAAGCAGCTTCTGCAATATCATCAACTCTTGAATTGACACAAGATACTAAATAAGCTTTATCAATTTTTATTTTCTGCAGCTGAAGTTCAGCGACAGATGACATTTTCTTTACCGTGTTAGGTCCAGAAACAAAAGGAGAGATTGAAGAAAGGTCAACGGAAATTTCTATAGAGTAAAACGCATCATCATCTGCTCGCAACTGATCAAGCTGCATTTCTAATTCACTAATAGTTTGAACGTTTATACGAGAGTGTACGATATTTTTGTTTTTCGTCTTTCGTCTTTCGTTTCTCGCTTTCAGCCATTCAATCGTAATCTCATCAATAGGGAATAAGCCAACAAGCGCCCCCCATTCAGTTGTCATATTCGCTATTGTAAGGCGCTCATCAATACTAAGATGTTTTATTCCATCACCAACAAACTCAATCGCGTGATTAAGAACTTCGTCATTGTTGAACAATCCGCACAGAGCAATAATTACATCTTTTCCGGTAACACCTTTTTTTAATTCACCTTTCAACTCAACTTTTGCAATTGGCGGGACTTGCCACCAAGTTTTGCCCGTAGCCCAGATTGAAGCTGCATCAGTTCTAACAATCGGAGTTCCTAAACAGCCAATTCCACCATACATGTTTGAGTGGCTGTCTGACGCAACAACAAAAGTTCCGGGAAAAGCGTAACCTTCTTCAACCATAACTTGGTGCCCGATGCCGCGACCAGCAGGATAAAAATCAGCGCCATGAAGTTTTGCAAACTCTTCAATCTTTCTATACTTCTCAATATTCTTTTCACTCTTATTCTGAATATCATGATCGAGCGTAATAATAACTTGCTTAGCATCAGCCAGCTTTGTTGCGCCAATAGATTTAAACTTCGGAATTACTGCGCCGGTATTGTCATGCGTCATAACATGTGCGGGTCGGATGGTAAAGTAGTCACCGGAGCGAACGACTTTATCCGTTGGTAAACCAACCGAAAATTTTCGAGCGATTTTTTCTACTAAAGTTTGGTGCATTAATTCTCCGAAAGACGAAAAAGGGAAAACGGAAGACGTTGTTAAGAATACTTCTTTATTAAATTTGTTAGCATTGCAAATGCCCGGTTCAATAATTCATCTACTTTCTGAATCTGGTCTCTACTGACGAAGCCTATCTTGATTGAAAGTTCTATTTGCGCATCTATTTCGACGACTGAAGATCTTGCAATTTCAAGAAATCTTTTCTTTTCTGCATCGGTAAATCTAGCAAGTCCCTCAGATAAATTTGATACGACGGAAACAGAGGCTCTGCGGAGTTGTGAGGTTAAACCAAATTGTTCCTCCTTAGGGAAATGTTTAGTGACCGAATATATTTCTTGCACTAATTCTGTTGACGAAATCCAAACATCAAGTTTCTTATGAGCTAATTCTAACATTTACGTCTCTCGTTTACCGGTTGTTTTTTCACTTTTGCCTTTTTACATCTCCCGTTTCACTTTTCACCTTTCACATTTGCCGTTTCGTTTTACTTTTCACCTTTTCACGTCTCCCGTTTTCCGTCTCACGTATTGAGCTTACCAATCACCGCATCTGTTATTTGTTGTGTACTTGCTGCACCTTTAGAGAATACTTCAGCGCTGCCTCTAAGTTTCATCATATCATAACTTTGAACTTTGCCTTCTGAAACTACAGCAGAAATTGCTGATTTTATTTTATTTGCAATCTCAT
>DAIEQT010000344.1 GCA_027347545.1 Ignavibacteria bacterium
ATTGACGGTTTTGATAATCTGCCGAGTAAAAATAAACTGTTGCGTAGTTTTTTTGTACCAAAAATTTGTAACCATTGCGAAAATCCTCCATGTGTGCAAGTCTGTCCTGTTGGTGCAACATTTAAATCCGAGGATGGAGTGGTTTTAGTAGATACAGATTATTGTATCGGTTGTAGATACTGCATTGAAGGATGCCCTTATGGAGCCAGATACTTGCATCCCGAAAAAAGAACTACCGACAAATGTACTTTCTGTTATCACAGAATCGTTCAAGGGAAACTACCGGCTTGCGTAGAAGTTTGCCCAACTCAAGCTAGAGTTTTCGGGGAACTAAATAAAAAAGCAAGCCCGCTCGGTCGGTTCTTAAGGATGAATAAAATTGGGATCCTAAAACCATCACTAAATACTGAGCCTAAAGTTTTTTACGCAAATTTAGATATGGAGGTTAAATAACTTGGAAGAGCTAATTCAACATCTCACCCCGATACTAAAAGAAATAACCGGCTACATTTTTCCAAACGAAGTTGAGTTGCACTGGGGTATTTTAATTGTTCTATATCCATGCTTAACCGGATTGGTAGCAGGCGCTTTTATATTGGCTTCACTTGTAAAAGTGTTTAACGTAAAAGAATTGCAACCTACATACAGATTAGCAATGTTAACCTCTTTAGCATTTTTAATTATCGCTCCTTTGCCATTATTAGGTCACCTCGGGCATCCGGAAAAATCATTCGAGATTTTTCTTACCCCAAACAGTACATCCGCAATGGCCATGTCCGGATTTGTCTATGCTTGGTATTTGATGGCGGTTTTATGTTTAGAAATTTGGTTCGAGTATAGAAAAGATATGATACTCTGGGCACAGAAAGCCAAAGGAATAAAAAAATGGCTGCTAAGATTAATTTCTCTCTATTCTAATGATATTTCCGATAAGGCAATTAAGTTTGATAAGAAATGGGTTAAGATAGTTACGGTAATTGGTATTCCTTCCGCTTTCCTATTGCACGGATATGTTGGCTTTATCTTCGGCTCTGTTAAAGCTAATCCTTGGTGGTCAAGCGTACTAATGCCAATTGTATTTCTCTTTTCTGCAATTGTCTCCGGAATTGCAATGGTAATGATCATCTATATGATCGTTACTCCAATAAGAGGTAAATCACTCGATGCTGCATGTTTGCATAAATTGGCAAGCTATCTTTTCTACGCAATGATAATCGACTTTTCGTTGGAGGCATTAGATTTTCTTCATAGGGTTTATGAATCTGAAGAGTCTATCAAAATTCTAAGCTACCTCATTTCAAATAAATTATTCATCAGCATAGTTGTAGTGCAGCTTATCATCGGAATGATTTTGCCTCTCGTCATGATTGCATTCATGAAATCTTCAAAATTTCCTTATGAACTTAAAAACATGATCTACTTCTTCTCTGCCATTCTTGTTCAAGTTGGAATTTTTTCGACAAGGTGGAACATTGTTATTGGCGGGCAGTTATTCTCAAAAAGTTTTAGAGGATTAACTGTTTATAAATTAACTTTCTTCGGATTGGAAGGATTGGTAGCTGCTTTAATAGTTCTAGCTCTACCATTTATCATACTGTACATTCTTACTAAAATTATTCCTCCGTGGGAGGATGTAAAGAATGTTTAACTGGAATTAAAACAAACACCATTTCAGACTTCATCCCGGTTTAGACTGAGGATGAAGTTTGAAATATATTGCTATCTTTTCATGAGCACTAAGTACACTATAAAAGAAACCGCAAAACCAATAAACCAAGCGTAGTCATATAAAAACCGAAGAGAAGGAACCAACAACCCAATCAAAGCAACAAACACGCCGGCAATTAAAGCATATATAGCTTTTACATTGAAGCCATTAGTGTATTCATACACACCATCTCTTTTGTAGAGATCAACCACAACCAATTTACTTTTTTTGACTAAGAAATAATCGCAGATTAATATTCCCGCGATTGGACCAAGAAAACCGGAATAACCCACTAACCATCCAAAGATGTAAGCGCTGTAATCCGATAATAATTTCCAGGGCATTATCACTATTCCAAGAATTGCCGTCATTAATCCGCCGCGAACAAAATTTATTTTACTTGGGTATAGATTTGCAAAATCATTTGCTGGCGAGACTACATTAGCTGCAATGTTAGTTGTTAAAGTTGCAATCAGCAGAGCTAACATTGAGATTATAACGATAATCGGATTATGAAATTTTGAAAGCAGCACAACCGGATCCCAAATTGCTTTACCGAAAATAACGACAGTCGCTGAAGTAACTGCAACACCAATAAAAGAATAGAGTGCCATAGTTGGAGGTAATCCAATCGCTTGTCCTAACATTTGTGCTTTTTGGCTTTTTGCAAAGCGGGAAAAATCTGGAATGTTGAGAGACAATGTTGCCCAATATCCTACCATTCCGGTTAGTGATGGAATAAAAAATTGCCAAAACTCTCCGGCAGTTTTGAATTTACTTGGTTGGCTGAGTATTGGTCCCCAGCCGCCGCCTTGCACATAAGCCCAAATAAGAAGTGCAATTCCTACAACAAGAAGAAATGGAGCGCCAAGAGCTTCAAGCCATTTAATAGATTCCATTCCATTAACAATGAAATATACATTCATTGCCCAGAAAATAATAAAACCTGCTGCCGAGCCTAAACTCCAAGTAGCCCACTGCGGAATTAGAATACTAAGAAGAGAACTTAATGCTTGTCCGCCAATCCATGTTTGAATACCAAACCACCCGCATGCAACAACTGCGCGAAGCAGAGCCGGAACATTTGAGCCGAGAGTGCCGAATGCCGCTCTTGCAAGAACAGGAAATGGAATTCCATATTTAGTTCCGGCATGCGCGTTGAGAACCATTGGAATGAGAACAATAATATTGCCAAGAGTAATTGTCATTAGCGCCTGCCACCAATTCATACCACCGGCAATTAATCCGCTTGCAAGCATATAAGTTGTGATGCATACACTCATGCCAATCCAGAGTGAAGCAATATTGTACGTTCCCCAAGTTCTTTGGTTGATTTTTGTTGGCGCTAAATCTTTATTAAAAAGTTTGGTGTCGTTAAGTCCGGAAAGATCTGTCTCTACTAAGCTTTCGGAAAATAATTTTCCCATAGCTATCCTTTCTTTAATAAGTCGGTGTACCGAAAAACAAACAGATTATGTTTAGTTGCAATTAATTCCAGGCAAGACCGTGTGTGTTTCTCTTTACAAAGTTTCCGCGTCCTGCTTTGCCAAGGAATTTTTTATTTTCAACAATCACTTCGCCGCGCGAGATCACTATATCGGCATCGCCTTTAACTTTTTTGCCTTCGAACATAGAATAGTCAACTCTCATATGATGAGTCTTTGCAGAGATAGTAAGTTCCTTTTCCGGATCCCAGATTACAATGTCGGCATCAGAACCAGCCGCAATTGTACCTTTGCGCGGATACATTCCAAATATTTTTGCCGGATTTGTAGAAGTAAGTTCAACCCAGCGATTGAGAGAAAATCTTTTTTCGTTAACACCGCCTTGATACATTAGATGCAAGCGGTTTTCCAATCCGGGACCACCGTTCGGGATTTTTGTAAAGTTTTCTCTACCTAATTCTTTTTGACCTTTGAAATTAAATGGGCAATGATCGGTTGATACAACTTGCAAATCATTCTTTTGCAAAGCCGCCCATAATTTTTCTTGATTCCATTTTTCTCTTACCGGCGGAGAGAAAACATATTTGGCACCTTCAAAATCCGGTTTTGAAATATCCTCTAAAGAGAGATACAAATATTGCGGGCAAGTTTCTGCATAAGCAGGTAGCCCTTTATCTCTAGCATTAACAACTTTTTCCAGCGCATCGTTGCATGTAAGATGAACAATATAAATTGGTGTTCCCGCCATCTCAGCCAATGCAATCGCACGGTTTGTTGATTCACCCTCAGCAGCAGCCGGACGGCTTAATGCATGATACAACGGAGATAGATTTCCTTTTGCGACAGTTTCTTTCACAATGTCATCTATTACCATTCCATTTTCCGCGTGCATGCAAACTAAACCACCGTTCTTGGCAGTTTGCTTCAACGCCTTGTAAATTGTAGCGTCATCAACCATTAATACATTTGGGTAAGCAAGAAACAGTTTGAAGCTTGTTACACCTTCAGCAACCATATCATCCATTTCGCTTATTCGTACATCCGGCAAATCTGTAATTATCATATGGAAGCTATAATCAATAGTTGCTTTGCCCTCAGCTTTGTTTCGCCAAATATCCAACCCTTCGCGCATACTTTTGCCTTTGGGTTGAATTGCAAAATCAATCAAAGAAGTTGTTCCGCCAAAAGCTGCACCGATTGTTCCCGTTTCAAAATCATCGCTGGAAGTTGTTCCTCCGAAAGGCATATCAAGATGCGTATGAACATCTATTCCACCCGGAATAACATATTTTGCTTTCGCGTCTATCACTTTATCAGCATTAACATTAAGTGATAAACCGATCGTATTGATTTTATCTTTCTCGATAAAAATATCGGCAATGTAATCTTG